>NZ_JACVVG010000002.1:0-230394 GCF_016647875.1 Pseudomonas sp. S36
CCGTAAAACCCCCAACCCCCCGTATTTACTGGCGCTGCCAAAGTTGGCACGGCTTCTGCTATATGCTTAGTACAAAAACAATAACAAGCACTGCAACCCACAATAAGAACAAGACGAAACGGCTCACGCACAATAAGAACAAGACGGCGGAGGCGCAGCTAACTGATTCTTTTGGAGAGGATGGATGTTTGGGGTTTGCCCCACGATCAGGCAGAGAACAACAAAAACTGCACTAAAAAGCAGCGCCTGAACTGATTGGATCGACAGATCAACATGGCATCAGCGACCAAAGCAATCCGTTTGCTCTTTACCCCTGGTTTGGGGGTGGTCCACAAGCTTCGAGCTTGATGGCAGGGCACTCAACAAAAACAAGAAGCCCGTACAAAAACAATAAGAGCACGCAACGACTTCTTGGGGAGCTTAGGCTCCCCTTGTCGTTTCTACCCTTCTGGCAGGCATTCTTCGACCGCCTACACCATCCCGTCAGTAAATGCTAGAATCCCCGCCCATCATGCGGCCATTCTCTTATCCTTGGCCGAACATTCCTTCAAACAGTGCATCCCATGCTGAAGAAGCTGTTCCAGTCGTTCCGCCCGCCCGTGACGGGCCAGCATCACAGGCGCACCACGCCTGAGGTGATCAACAAGAGCCAGCATTCGCTGCAGCGCCACCAGTTCAGTCGCCACGCGGTCAATATCGTGGAGCGCCTGCAAAGCGCCGGCTACCAGGCTTATCTGGTGGGTGGCTGTGTCCGCGACCTGATGCTGGGCATCACACCCAAAGACTTCGACGTCGCCACCAGCGCCACGCCCGAGCAGGTGCGGGCCGAGTTCCGCAATGCGCGCATCATCGGCCGGCGTTTCAAGCTGGTTCACGTGCACTTTGGCCGTGAAATCATCGAGGTAGCCACGTTCCGTGCGCCGCACTCCGAGGATGACCAGGGTGACAGCCACCGTTCGTCGCATAACGCCAACGGCCGCATTCTGCGCGACAACGTATACGGCACCCTGGAGGAAGACGCGCAGCGCCGCGACTTCACCATCAATGCCTTGTACTACGACCCGGTCAGCGAGCGTATCCTGGACTACGCCAACGGCGTGCACGATGTGCGCAATCGCCTGTTGCGCCTGATCGGCGACCCCACCCATCGCTACCAGGAAGACCCTGTACGCATGCTGCGTGCTGTGCGCTTCGCAGCCAAGCTCGACTTTGGCATCGAAAAACACACGGTGCAGCCTATCCGCGAACTGGCACCGCTGCTGCGAGAAATCCCGCCAGCGCGCCTGTTCGAAGAAAGCCTGAAGCTGTTCCTGTCCGGCCACGGTGCGCTCGCCTTCGAAATGCTGGTGGACCTGCAGCTGTTCGAGCCGCTGTTCCCTGCCAGCGCGCATGCCCTGGACGAACGGCCCACCTACACCCACACGCTGATCAGCCAGGCACTCAACAATACCGACCTGCGCGTCAAACAAGGCAAACCGGTCACCCCGGCGTTCCTGTTCGCCGCGCTGTTGTGGCCTGCCCTGCCAGCCCGTGTACTGCACCTGCAAAGCCAGGGTGTGCCGCCTATTCCGGCCATGAACGGCGCGGCCCACGACCTGATCGCCGAGCAGTGCGCGCGCATTGCCATCCCCAAGCGCTTCACCCTGCCTATTCGCGAAATCTGGGACATGCAGGAGCGCCTGCCGCGACGCAGTGGCAAGCGTGCCGACATGCTGCTGGACAACCCGCGCTTCCGCGCCGGTTACGACTTCCTGCTGCTGCGGGAAAGTGCCGGTGAAGAAACCGACGAGCTCGGCCAGTGGTGGACTGACTACCAGGACGCCAACGACAGCGAACGTCGCGACATGATCCGCGACCTTGGCAGCCGGGACGAAGCCGGCGGTACGCGCAAACGCAAACGTAGCGGCAGCAAACGCAAGCGTGGTGGCGAAGAGGCATTCGAGTGACAGTTCGCGCCTACATCGGCCTGGGCAGTAACCTGGACGCACCCGCACAACAGTTGCGCAGTGCGTTGCAGGCACTTGGCGAGATCGCGACAAGTCGCCTGGTCTCGGCCTCGGCGTTGTACACCAGCGACTCCTTGCTGCCCGGCCAGCCGCGTTACACCAACGCCGTTGCCGCGCTGGACACTGCCCTGGCGCCCCTGGCCCTGCTCGATGCGTTGCAGGCCATCGAGAACGACCAGGGCCGCGTACGCAAGGAACGCTGGGGCCCGCGTACGCTGGACCTGGATATCCTGCTGTTCGGCGACCAGGTGCTCGACCTGCCGCGCCTGCAAGTACCCCACTACCACATGCACGCACGGCCTTTCGTGCTGTACCCCTTGGCTGAGCTGGTACCCGCCGATTTTCAGCTGGCCGATGGCCGCCGCCTTGCACAACTGCTTGAGGCGTGCCCGTACGCGGGGCTGGAACGCCTGTAACCAGTGCCCTTCGCCGCCCATACGCGGCCCGGTAACGCCAGTAACACCCTGATCGTAACAATGCGGTAACAGGGTGATTGACTTCCCCCACCTCGCTCACGACTATAGGCGTCCCGTGTGGCACCCTGATGCCGCGCACCCGTATAAACCCGTATCTAGGCCCGGACGGACCTGTGCCCGAACATCACACGCGATGATGTGCCGCTCCGGAAAATGACTACACAGGTTGAACGCAGTCGTTTCCTACAGCGCCTGAACGAGGAATTTTCTACATGCCTGAAGTAACCCTTTCCACCCTCAATGGCCTGAAAGCCAAGGGTGAAAAAATCACCATGCTGACCTGCTACGACGCGACGTTCGCCAAGGCCGCCAGCCAGGCCGGTGTCGAAGTGCTGCTGGTGGGCGACTCCCTTGGCATGGTCCTGCAAGGCCACGACAGCACCCTGCCGGTCAGCACCGCAGACATGGCCTATCACACAGCCTGCGTGAAGCGGGGCAACCACGGCGCGCTGATCCTCGCCGACCTTCCGTTCATGGCACATGCCACCCCGGAAGCGGCCTTTACCAACAGCGCCGCCCTGATGCAGGCCGGTGCGCATATGGTCAAGATCGAGGGCGCCGCATGGCTGGCCGAAACCATCACCCAGCTGGCCCAACGGGGCGTGCCGGTGTGCGCCCACCTGGGTCTGACGCCGCAGACCGTCAACGTTCTGGGCGGCTACAAAGTGCAAGGCCGTCAGGAAGCCCAGGCGGCCCAACTGCGGGCCGATGCCAAAGCCCTGGAGCAGGCAGGCGCCGCCATGCTGTTGCTCGAGTGTGTGCCCAGCGAACTGGCTGCGCAGATCACCCAGGCCGCCGGCGTGCCGGTTATCGGCATTGGTGCGGGCAGCGCCACTGACGGGCAGGTGCTGGTGCTGCACGATATGCTGGGGTTGTCGCTCAGTGGCCGGGTGGCCAGGTTCGTTAAAAACTTCATGCATGGCCAGCCAGATATCGACAGCGCCCTTGCAGCCTATGTACAGGCAGTCAAACAGGTCAGCTTCCCAGCCAGCGAACACGGGTTCAGCGCATGAATACAGTCAAGACCGTTCGCGAACTGCGCGCAGCCGTGGCCAGGGCCCGCAGCGAAGGCAAGCGTGTCGGGTTCGTGCCCACCATGGGCAACCTGCACAGTGGCCACGCCGCGCTGGTGGTAAAGGCCGCGCAGTGCGCCGACTTCGTGGTGGCGAGCATCTTCGTCAACCCGCTGCAATTCGGCGCCAATGAAGACCTGGACACGTACCCGCGCACCTTGGCTGCAGACCAGCAACTGCTGGTGGAATCGGGTTGCAACCTGCTGTTCGCCCCAGCCGTTCAGGAAATGTACCCCGACGGCGCCAGCGTGCAGACCCGGGTCAGCGTACCGCAGCTGTCCGAAGGCCTGTGCGGCGCCAGCCGGCCAGGCCACTTCGAAGGTGTGGCCACCGTGGTCAGCAAGCTGTTCAACATGGTGCAGCCGGACCTCGCTGTTTTCGGCGAAAAGGACTACCAGCAGTTGGCGGTGATACGCGCCATGGTCCGCGACTTGAACATGCCGATCCAGATCATCGGCCAGCCAACCGTACGCGCCGAGGATGGCCTGGCACTGTCCTCACGCAATGGCTACCTCACGCCGGAGCAGCGGGCTCAAGCCCCCGCCCTGTACCGTATTCTGCAGCACCTGGGCGCGGCCATCGCGCGTGGCCAGCGCGATTTCGCGACGCTGACAGCCGACGGGCAAGCGCAATTGAACGCGGCCGGCCTACGGCCGGACTACCTGGAAGTGCGTCATGCCGTGAGCCTGCGCCCGGCGCTGCCCGATGACCGCGACCTGGTGCTGATCGCCGCCGCTTACCTGGGCACAACCCGGCTGATCGATAACCTCTACCTGCATGTTGAAGACAAAACCGCGTAGGTATCTTTTCGGATCGGCCTTACACCTGGGTAGGGCCATTCCTACAGCCGCATTGACCCGCTGCTGGCACTGCAAAAGCTTCATCCAAATCCCCCGGTGATACCCATTCCCTGCGCGAGGCCTTTGCCTATAATGGTGCCAGTCTGAACGCGGCAATGACTGCCGTGTCCAAGGCAACACAATGCACAAGGGACCCCGCGCAATGGCGTATTACCGTAACCCACACGATGTCACGGCACTGCCCGCCTGGCAGGCGCTTCAGCAACACCGCGATGCCATGCAAGGTTTCAGCATGCGTGAGGCATTCGCCGCCGATCCCCAGCGTTTCGAGCAGTTTTCCCTGAGCTCCTGTGGCCTGTTCCTGGACTACTCGAAAAACCTGATCACCGAGCAAACCCGCGACCTGCTGGTGAACCTGGCCAAGGAAGTGGGCCTGCAGGACGCCATCACCTCGATGTTCAATGGCGAGATCATCAACGCATCCGAAGGCCGCCCGGTGTTGCACACCGCACTGCGCCGCCCGGTCGGCGACAAGCTGAGCGTCAACGGCGTGAACGTCATGCCGGAAGTGCACAAAGTGCTCAACCAGATCACCGAACTGGTCGGCCGCATCCACGACGGCCTGTGGCGCGGCTACAGCGAAAAACCGATCACCGATGTGGTCAACATCGGTATCGGTGGCTCCTTCCTCGGCCCGGAGCTGGTGTCCGAAGCGTTGCTGCCCTACGCCCAGCGGGGGGTACGCTGCCATTACCTGGCCAATATCGACGGCAGCGAATTCCACGAGCTGTCGGCCAGCCTGCGTGCCGAAACCACCCTGTTCATCGTCTCGTCCAAGTCGTTCAACACGCTGGAAACCTTGAAAAACGCCATGGCGGCGCGTACTTGGTACCTGGCCCAGGGCGGCTCGGAAGCCGAGCTCTACCGCCACTTCATCGCCGTATCCAGCAACAAGGCTGCGGCCGTGGCCTTCGGTATCCGGGAAGAAAACATCTTCCCGATGTGGGACTGGGTGGGTGGGCGTTATTCACTGTGGTCGGCCATCGGCCTGCCCATTGCACTGGCCATCGGCACTGCCAACTTCAAGGAACTGCTGTCTGGCGCCTACACCATGGACCAGCATTTCCAGACCGCGCCGTTCGAGAAGAACATGCCGGTGCTGCTGGCCTTGCTTGGCGTGTGGTACGGCAACTTCTGGGGCGCCAGCAGCCACGCGATCCTGCCGTACGACCACTACCTGCGTAATATCACCAAGCACCTGCAGCAGTTGGACATGGAGTCCAACGGCAAGAGCGTGCTGCAGGACGGCTCACCGGTGAAGACTGAAACCGGCCCGGTGATCTGGGGTGGCGTGGGTTGCAACGGCCAGCATGCCTATCACCAGTTGCTGCACCAGGGCACCCACTTGATCCCCGCCGATTTCATTGTCCCGGTGGTGAGCTTCAACCCGGTCGCCGACCATCATCAATGGCTGTACGCCAACTGCCTGTCCCAGAGCCAGGCCCTGATGCTCGGCAAAACCCGTGAAGAAGCCGAAGCAGAACTGCGAGCCAAGGGCATGGACGAAGCAGACATCGCCAAACTGGCGCCACACAAGGTCATCCCGGGCAACCGCCCAAGCAACACCTTGGTGGTTGAACGCATCAGCCCTCGCCGCCTGGGTGCGCTGGTAGCCATGTACGAGCACAAGGTGTTCGTGCAGAGCGTGGTCTGGGGTATCAACGCCTTCGACCAGTGGGGCGTGGAGCTGGGTAAAGAGTTGGGCAAGGGTGTTTACGAGCGCCTGGTCGGCAGCACTGAAACCACCGCTGACGATGGCTCCACTCAGGGCCTGATCAACTACTTCCGCGGCCGCCATCGCGGTTAGTCCCTACCTGTTCCCACCGGTATCCCACAGGCTTTTGCAGCTGTGTGTTGCAACCGGTGGGAGCAGGTTGAACACCCCCTTCCACTACACTGTCTTATCGAATAGCCGTTGCCGTCCATCGCCCCTTACAAGAGCAGGACCACCGCCATGTTCGATCTGCGCAAATACCCACAAGCCCTGGCCGTCAGCCAGGCAGCCGCTTTATCCCCAGACGATTACCGCCGCCTCTACCGCCAGTCGGTCGACGACCCAGACACCTTCTGGGCCGAACAAGCCAAGCGCCTGCACTGGATCAAACCCTGGCAGCAGGTGCAGCAGTGTGACCTGAACACGGGCGATGCCCGCTGGTTTGCAGGCGGCCAGCTCAACGTCAGCTACAACTGCATTGATCGCCACCTGGCCCAGCGCGGGGATCAGACGGCCCTGCTGTGGGAGGGTGACGACCCGGCCGATGCCAAGGCTATCACCTACCGCGAACTGCACCTGCATGTGTGCCGCCTGGCCAATGCCTTGAAAGCGCGCGGCGTGAAAAAGGGCGACCGCATGTGCATCTATATGCCCATGATCCCCGAAGCGGCCTTTGCCATGCTGGCCTGTACGCGCATCGGCGCAGTGCATTCGGTGGTATTCGGCGGCTTTTCCCCGGATGCATTGCGTGACCGTATTCTGGATGCCGACTGCCGCACCGTCATCACCGCCGACGAAGGCGTGCGCGGTGGCAAACGCATCCCCCTGAAACACAACGTCGACAAGGCCCTGGCCAGTTGCCCCGACGTAGGCACAGTGGTGGTGGTGCGGCGCACGGGGGGTAAGGTTGACTGGAGCGAGGGCCGTGACCTCTGGTACCACCAGGCTACCGAGCACGCCGGTGACCAGTGCCAGCCCGAAGCCATGGATGCGGAGGACCCACTGTTCATCCTCTACACCTCCGGCAGCACGGGTAAACCCAAGGGTGTACTGCATACCACCGCCGGCTATCTGCTGCAGGCGGCCCTGACCTTCAAGGTGGTGTTCGATTACCGCGACGGCGAGGTGTTCTGGTGCACGGCCGATGTCGGCTGGGTGACCGGCCACAGCTACATTGTCTATGGCCCACTGGCCAACGGTGCCATTTCGCTGATGTATGAAGGCGTGCCCAACTACCCGGACAGCTCACGGTTCTGGCAGGTGGTGGACAAGCACCAGGTGAATATCTTCTATACCGCCCCTACGGCCTTGCGCGCCCTGATGCGCGAAGGCTCAGCGCCGTTGCAAGGCACCTCACGCCAGAGCCTGCGGCTGCTGGGTACCGTTGGCGAGCCGATCAACCCGGAGGCCTGGCAGTGGTACTTCGAGGACGTCGGGCAGCAGCGCTGCCCCATCGTCGACACCTGGTGGCAAACCGAGACCGGCGGCATCATGCTTACCCCGCTGCCCGGCAACCCCACCCTCAAACCGGGTTGCGCCACTCAGCCCATGTTCGGCGTGCAACCTGTGCTGCTGGATGAGCAGGGCCAGGTCATCGAAGGGCCCGGGGCGGGCCTGCTGGTCATCAAGGCCAGCTGGCCGGCGCAAATCCGCAGCGTCTACGGCGACCACACACGCATGGTCGAGACCTACTTCAAACCGATACCGGGTTACTACTTCACCGGCGACGGCGCCCGCCGCGACGCCGACGGTGACTACTGGATCACCGGGCGCATCGATGATGTGATCAACGTCTCGGGGCACCGCATTGGCACTGCCGAGGTGGAGAGCGCGCTGGTGCTGCATGACAGCGTTGCCGAAGCCGCCGTGGTCGGCTACCCCCATGACCTCAAGGGCCAGGGCGTTTATGCCTTCGTCACTACCATGAACGGGGTTACACCGAGTGATGCATTGAAGGCAGAACTGCTGGCATTGGTCAGCAAGGAGATCGGCAGCTTCGCAAAGCCCGAGCTGATCCAGTGGGCACCCGCACTGCCCAAGACCCGCTCGGGCAAGATCATGCGGCGTATACTGCGCAAGATCGCCTGCAACGAACTGGATAGCCTGGGGGATACCTCCACCCTGGCCGACCCTGGCGTTGTACAGGGCTTGATCGACACCCGTCTCAATCAGTAACCGGCGGCCATCTGGCCGCCCTGCACCCCAGGTCGCCATGGAAGCCCTACGCCGCCGCATTGAAAAACAGGTCATGAGCCTTACCGGGCTGGCTTTGGGCCAGCTCGACCTGGAGTCGCCCAAGGGCGACCCTGGCCTGTTCGGCCCGCACAGCCTCTGCTGGCGGGTGCATGGCGACTTCCCGAGCATGCTGGTGGGCGGTATCAGCGCCCTGATGCTGCAATTGCTGCACCCTCTGGCGCTGGCCGGCGTGTGGGACCATTCCAATTTCCGTCATGACTTGCTGGGCCGGCTGCGGCGCACCAGCCAGTTCATTTCTGGCACTACGTTCGGTGCCACCGCCGATGCCGAATGGCTGATAGAGAAGGTGCGCCAGATTCACCTGCAGGTCACAGGCCATGCGCCTGATGGCCGCCCTTACGCCGCCAGCGACCCACAACTGCTGACCTGGGTGCACGTGGCCGAAGTGAGCAGCTTTCTGGCGGCGCACCTGCGCTACCGCGACCCGCACCTGTCAGTTGCTGACCAGGACGCGTACTACGGCGAAATCGCACTGGTCGCAGAACGCCTAGGGGCCCGCGACGTACCACGCACCTGCCGGCAGGTGGAGGATTATCTCCAGCATATGCGCCCTCAGCTCAGCTGCGATGCACGCAGCCACGAGGTGGTCCGCATCCTGCTCGATGCCCCGGCCCCTAGCCGCCTGGCGCAACCGGTGGGCAAGCTGATGCTGCACGCCGGCATCGACCTGATGCCTGCCTGGGCGCAGCAATTATTGGGCCTGGGGCACGGCCCCCTGCAACAGCGCATGATCCGGCTGGGCCTGCAACGCACCGCGCCAGTGCTGCGCTGGGCGATGCGCGATGGCTCGGCCCACCGCGCCCGCAGGCGCATGGGCATTGAGTAAGCGCTGCCGCCCGCTCAGCGGAACTGATTTAACGTGCCATACTCCAACCACCCCCTGCCCGCACAGACGAAGCGATACATGTACAAAGGATTGATGCGCGCCGCTGGCGCACTGCTGGCCTTGGTCGCCCTCTACAGCCTGCTCGGCTTCTTCATCCTCCCCGGTGTAGCTTTGCGTATCGCCAATCAACAACTGGCCCAGTACGCCACCGTGCCGGCGCACCTGCAGCGGGTCGAATTCAACCCATTCAGCCTGGAACTGACCCTGTGGGGCCTGCAAATCGGTGAACCGGGCAAGGAACAGCTGGCCTTCGAGAAGCTCTACGCCAACCTGTCACTGGACAGCCTGTGGACCGGCGCCCTGCACCTGGAGGCAGTGGAACTGGCCAAGCTGCGCAACGAGGTGCTGTTCGCCAAGGACGGCACACTCAACCTGGCGAGCCTGTTCAAGCTACCCCCCAGCAGCGCCAAGGCAGATGACCCACCGGGCAAGCCGTTCCCACTGCGTGTCGGCAGCATCAAGCTTGAACAAGGCTACCTTCGCTTCGAGGACCAGCGCCCAAGCGAGCCCATCGAGTTTCTCTACGACAACATGAACCTGGAGCTGAAGAACCTCAGCACCCTGCCCGACGACAATGCCGACATGACCTTGGTTGCGAACGGCCCCAACGGCGGACGCATCGATTGGCAAGGCACCCTCAGCCTGTCCCCCATCGCTTCCGAAGGCACATTGAAGGTCGCCGATGGCAAGATGAAGTTGTTCTGGCCTTACGTGCGCGATGCTGTGCCACTTGTGCTTGAGGACGGCAAGCTGAGCCTGAATACGCACTACCGCCTGAACCTGGCAAAAAAGACCGAGTTGGTGCTGGAAAACGCCTCGCTGCGGATTGCACCGTTCGCCATCAAGGCCCCCGATGGGCGCCCCCTGGCGCGCCTGGCCAACCTGGAATTGAGTGAAACCACAGTCGACCTGGTCAAGCAGCGGGTGACCGTTGGCAAGGTCCGCAGCGACAAGCTGGAAACCTGGGCCGCCCTGGAAAAGGACGGCCAGCTCGATTGGCAGAAGCTGTTCGCCAGCCAGCCGGCCAAGGCCACGCCCAAGGAAAAGGCCGAACCGGCGGCTGCCGGGCCTGCCCCGGAACAGCCGGCCGCTACCCAGCCCAGCACGCCTTGGCAGGTGCTTCTGAAGGACGTGCAGTTGCGCAATTACCTGGTGCACCTGGCGGACCGTACCCAGAAGGAACCGGTGGCTCTCGACCTAGGCCCGCTCAATGCCGACCTGCAAGGGTTCGACAGCCTCAACAAGACGCCCTTCAAGGTCAGGCTCGACACCGGGGTCGGCAAGCAAGGCAAGCTGCAGGCCAGCGGGCAGGTGAACCTGGCGCCGGTATGGGCAAAACTGGACGTGAACACCCACGATATCGACCTGCGCCTTGCGCAAGCCTACATCAGCCCTTACATCCTGCTGGAGCTGCGCAGCGGCATGCTAGCCAGCGACCTCAAGGTGGATCTGAAGAACACTGCCCCGCTGGCCTTGACGGTCACGGGCAAGGCGCAGGTGAGCCAGTTGCACACGCTGGATACCATCAAGAGCCGTGACTTCGTGAAATGGCAAGAAGTCGACGTAGATGGGCTCTCTTACGTGCACGGTGATGCGTTGTCGATCGACAAGGTCACCCTGCAACAGCCTTATGCGCGCTTCATCATCAACGAGGACCGCACTACCAATATCAACGACCTGCTGATTCCACAGCCAGCCAGCGCCCCGGCGACGGTACAGGCCAAGCCTGCTGCTGCCAGCAAAGGCGACAAGCCGCTGGGTGTACATATTGGCCAGATCGTGATCAACGACGGTTCGGCGAATTTCGCCGACCTCTCCCTCACGCCCAACTTCGCCACGGCTGCGCAACAGCTGAACGGGCAAATTGGCACCATTGATAACCGTAAACCGCTGCCGGCCAAGGTGGAAGTCCAGGGCAAGGTCGACCGCTACGCACCGGTCACCATCAAAGGTGCCCTCAACCCGTTCGATCCACTCGCAAGCCTGGATATCGCCACCAGCTTCAAGCGCGTGGAGTTGACCACCCTCACCCCCTACTCGGGCAAGTTCGCAGGCTATCGCATTCGCAAGGGCCGGCTGAACCTGGACCTGCATTACCTGATCACCAAGGGCCAACTGAAGGCCGAGAACAAGGTGGTCGTGGAGCAATTGCAGCTTGGGGAGAAGGTCGACAGCCCGGATGCCGTCGACCTGCCAATCCGGCTGGCGGTAGCGCTATTGAAAGACACCCAGGGCAAGATCTCCATCGAGCTGCCGGTGTCGGGCGACCTGAACAACCCACAGTTCAGTGTAATGCCCATCGTCTGGCAGACCCTGCGTAATCTGGTGCTGCGCGCGGCCCAGGCGCCGTTCAAGTTCATCGGCGGGCTGATCGCCGGCGGCGGTTCGCAAGACCTCGGCACCGTGGCCTTCGCACCCGGCTCCAGCGAATTGGGCGGTGATGCCCAGGCGTCGCTGGACAAGCTGGCCGAAGCGTTGAAAAAGCGCCCCGAGCTGCGCCTTGAGATCGAGGGTACCAGCGCCCAGGCCAGTGACGGGCCGTTGATTGCCCAGCAGCGCCTGGAGCGTGAGTACCAGGCAACCTGGTACAAGATCCTGCAGCGGCGCGGCGACAAGGTACCGGCCAACGCCTCGATGCTGGCGGTAGACGATGGCGACAAGCCGGCAATGCTTGAAGGCATCTACCGCACCCGCCTGAAACAGCAGCCACCCGCCGAGTGGGAACAGCTTGGGCGTGACGAGCGGGCGGCACGGCTGCGCGAGGCGGTGATCAAGTCGTGGTCGGAAAGCACCGCATTACTGCGCACGTTGGGCCAGGAGCGAGCCAGTAGTATCAAGGATTACCTGGTGGACAAGGGCAAGCTGCAAGATGACCGGGTGTATTTCATTGATACCAGCCTTGGCAAGCCGGAGCAGGATGGGCGGGTTGTGACACCGCTGCATCTGGATGCGGAGTAACGGGTTGGCCAACTAGACCGTAAGCCAAGCAGGCAAAAAAAATCCGATACCAGCAGCTGGTATCGGATTTTTTGTTTGGCCAAATCCATTTGGCCAGCGGGACAATCCTTATTCTGCTTTCAGGCCGTCGGCAGAGACTGCCTTGACGCCTTTGATTTTCTTGGTGATGGCAACGGCCATCTCTTTCTGGGAATCGGTTACCGCTACGTCCGAAGACAGCGATACCACACCCTTGTTGGTTTCCACTTTGATGTCGCTACCTGGAATGCCTTTTTCGGTCAGCAGATCAGCTTTGACCTTGGTGGTGATCCAGGTGTCGGAAGTAGCTTCTTTGGCTTTGGTAGCCTCACCAGCTGCAAGCATCATTGGCGCTTGAGTGGCCTGGGCTGCGAAAGCGGCGTTAGCCATGGTCAGGGTCAGAGCGGTAGCAGTAGCGGCAGCGATGGCGAACTTCTTCATGTGAGTCACTCCTGTTTTTCGAAAGGTCTGCGCCCTGTGTCCTGGCGGCAGATACAAGACTATTTGCAGGGGCTGTGCCAGCTTTCAGAATTGTTATTTTTGCTTATATATCAATTACTTACATAAAGTAACAGGTCACCTGGATCGTGCATTCTGCAATCTGCACGATAAAACTGCATGCAAGATGCAAGTCCGCTAAAGGTTCCGTAGCGGCCATAAAAAAAGGGCCCCGATCGGGGCCCTCTTCTACCGCGTTGTCGCTACTCAGACGCCGGAGGCTTTTGCCGCAGCCACGTCTTTGATCGACAGCTTGATACGGCCGCGGTTGTCCACGTCCAGTACCAGTACTTCAACTTCCTGGCCTTCCTTGAGGATGTCGGTCACTTTCTCGACGCGGGCATCGCTCAGCATCGAGATGTGAACCAGACCGTCCTTACCAGGCAGGATGTTCACGAACGCGCCGAAGTCGACGATGCGCTCAACCTTGCCCACGTAGATCTTGCCGATCTCGGCCTCGGCAGTGATACCCAGGACGCGCTGCTTGGCAGCTTCTGCCGCTTCCTTGGTTTCGCCGAAGATCTTGATCGAGCCATCGTCTTCGATATCGATCGAAGCCTTGGTTTCCTCGCAGATGGCGCGGATGGTGGCGCCGCCTTTACCGATGACGTCACGGATCTTGTCGGTGTCGATCTTCATCGCGATCATGGTCGGGGCGTTGGCCGACAGTTCGGTGCGCGACTGGCCAATGATCTGGTTCATCTGGCCGAGGATATTCAGGCGCGCTTCCAGGGCCTGGCCCAGGGCGATTTCCATGATCTCTTCGGTGATGCCGTTGATCTTGATGTCCATCTGCAGCGCAGTAACGCCTTTGGCGGTACCGGCTACCTTGAAGTCCATGTCACCCAGGTGGTCTTCGTCGCCCAGGATGTCGGTCAGAATGGCGAACTTCTCGCCTTCCTTGACCAGGCCCATGGCGATACCGGCAACCGGCGCCTTCATCGGCACACCGGCGTCCATCAGGGCCAGGGAGGCACCGCAGACCGACGCCATGGAGCTGGAACCGTTGGACTCGGTGATTTCCGACACCACCCGGATGGTGTACGGGAACACGTCAGCAGCAGGCAGCATGGCCTGAACCGAACGACGGGCCAGGCGGCCGTGGCCGATTTCACGACGGCCAGCACCCCCCATGCGGCCACACTCACCTACCGAGAACGGCGGGAAGTTGTAGTGCAGCATGAAGGGGTCTTTTTTCTCGCCTTCGAGGGTATCCAGCAGCTGGGCGTCACGGGCAGTACCCAACGTGGCAACGACCAGGGCCTGGGTTTCGCCACGGGTGAACAGCGCCGAACCGTGAGTTTTCGGCAGCACGCCAACTTCGATGTTCAGCGGGCGCACGGTCTTGGTGTCGCGGCCGTCGATGCGTGGCTTGCCGTTTACGATGTTCTCGCGAACGGTGCGGTATTCGATTTCGCCGAAGATGTCTTTTACTTCAGACGCCGAAGGCTGGCCTTCTTCACCGGAGAACTTGGCCACAGCCTGGTCACGCAGCTCACCCAGGCGCGCATAGCGGTCGGCCTTGACGGTGATGGTGTAACCCTGCGAAACCGCTTCGCCGAATTCGGCGCGGATGGCATTGAGCAGTGCAGTGTTGGCAACCGCAGGTTTCCAGTCCCAGGTCGGCTTGCCGGCTTCTGCAGCCAGCTCCTTGACTGCCTGGATCACAGCCTGGAATTCATCGTGGGCGAACAGTACGGCGCCCAGCATCTGGTCTTCGGTCAGCTCTTGGGCTTCCGATTCAACCATCAGTACGGCATCGGAGGTACCGGCAACGACCATGTCCAGGCTCGAGGCAGCCAGTTGCTCGTAGGTCGGGTTCAGCAGGTAGCCGGTGCTTTCATGGAAGGCAACGCGGGCAGCGCCGATCGGGCCTTCGAACGGAATGCCGGAAATGGCCAGGGCAGCCGAGGTACCGATCATCGCAGCGATGTCCGGGTCGGTCTTCTTGCTAGTGGAAACCACGGTGCAGACAACCTGCACTTCGTTCATGAAGCCTTCCGGGAACAGCGGACGGATCGGGCGGTCGATCAGGCGCGAGGTCAGGGTTTCTTTCTCGGAAGGACGGCCTTCACGCTTGAAGAAACCGCCTGGGATCTTGCCAGCGGCGTAGGTCTTTTCCTGGTAGTGAACCGAGAGCGGGAAGAAGCCCTTGCCTGGGTCGGCTTGCTTGGCACCGACCACGGTCACCAGCACGGTGACGTCGTTGTCGACGGTAACCAGCACGGCGCCGGTTGCCTGACGGGCAATGCGGCCCGTTTCGAGAGTAACGGTCGATTGACCGAACTGGAATGTCTTGATTACCGGGTTCACGGTTTCCTACCTTCTTCAGTGGCTCTTGGGGGAACTGGTTTCTTGCGAATGCTTGGGCAGCAGGGGGAATCGGCCCCGTCGACCGTCCAGATACAACACGAGGCTGGGAGCCTGGCGCCAAGCGGATAACCGCTCAGCATTGCCAGGCTGCCAACCTCGAATATACGCACGGCGTGCCCCTCGGCAAGGCTGGACAACAGCCTTGCCGAGGCCTGCGGCACGCCATGCACACCACCAACCAGGCCGTTATTAACGACGCAGGCCCAAGCGAGCGATCAGCGCGCTGTAACGGGTGGTGTCTTTGCCCTTCAGGTAGTCCAGCAGCTTACGACGCTGGTTAACCATACGAATCAGACCACGACGGGAGTGGTGGTCTTTGTCGTTGGCCTTGAAGTGGCCTTGCAGCTTGTTGATGTTGGCGGTCAGCAGAGCAACCTGCACTTCCGGGCTACCGGTATCGCCGGCGGCTTGCTGGTGTTCGGCAACGATCTTAGCTTTTTCTTCAACGCTGAGGGCCATGAGGCTTCTCCTGATTAAACGGACCCCGCGAACGGGTTCCAATAGGCCAGGGACTGCTCCCTGTATCAATAAAAGAGGTGTGACCGTGCCTACTGACAGCCAACCTCGGTTCCGCAGGTTCGGGCACATGCCCTGGCCTGTGGTTTCGGTCATTCCGACCGAATCAGCCGACGCGGCGCAATGCGCCCGTCTTCGCTCACCTCACCGATACCGATGAAGCGGGCATTGTGATCCTGTACCCGGACCATGCCGAATTGTGGCGCGTCCGGAGCGCGTACTGCCTGGCCGTGCAGCCAGTAGAACGCGCTGTGCTCGGACAAGCACACCAATGGCCAGTCCAGCAGGCCGCTGTCCGATGGCATCAGGAAGCGGTCGAGCGCTTCGTTACCGCCTTCGGCGTGGGCCTGTTCGAGCTGCTCGAGGGTTACCGTCTGGGCCAGGGCAAACGGCCCGGCCTGGGTCCTGCGCAGTTCGGCGACATAGGCACCGCAACCCAGGGCCTCACCGATATCCTCCACCAGGGTGCGGATATAAGTGCCCTTGCTGCAACCTACGCTCAGCCGTGCACGGGTGCCTTCGCACTCGAGCAACTCAAGCCGGCCAATAGTAACAGAACGCGCCTCGCGCTCCACTACCTCTCCTGCACGCGCCAGCTTGTAAAGGGGTTGCCCGTCACGCTTGAGCGCCGAGTACATCGGCGGTATCTGGCTGATCGGCCCGCGAAAACGCGGCAGCACGCCTTCGATATCGGCACGACCAACGGTTACCTCGCGGGTCTGCAGTACCTCACCTTCGGCGTCGCCGGTGTTGGTAGTCTGGCCCATCTGCATGACGGTTTCGTAGCCCTTGTCGGAATCGAGCAAGTACTGCGAAAACTTGGTGGCTTCGCCAAAGCACAGCGGCAGCACACCAGTTGCGAGTGGATCGAGGCTGCCCGTGTGGCCGGCCTTCTCGGCATTGAGCAACCAGCGCACCTTTTGCAAGGCGGCGTTGGACGTAAAGCCCAAAGGCTTGTCCAGCAGAATGATGCCGCTGACATTGCGGCGGATACGTTTGACCTGGGCCACCGCTTACTCCTTGGTGTCCGGCTCGTCGGCATCCTTGTGCAGGCGGTCTTCGGCCACTGCACGTTCGATCAGCGCCGACAGGTGAACACCACGGCTGACGCTTTCATCGAAATGGAAATGCAGCTGCGGCACGCTGCGCAGTTGCATGGAGCGGCCCAGGTGCAGGCGCAGGAAGCTGGCTGCGCTGTTCAGCGCCTTCAGCGACTGCTGCACGGCGTCGGGGGTTTCCTCGCCCATCACGGTGATGAACACCTTGGCATGGCCCAGGTCGCGGCTGACGTCAACAGCGGTGATGGTGACCAGACCGACGCGCGGGTCCTTGACTTCACGGCGGATCAGCTCGGCCAGCTCGCGCTGCATCTGATCGCCAATGCGTTGGGTACGGCTATATTCTTTGGCCATTCTTGTTACCTGTAACTTAAAGCGGCAAACGCCCGGTCAGACCAATGCCTGACCGGGCGCTACCTGAAGAGGTGCTGCAAGCCACCCCGTAGAAGGGCTGCCCGCAACGTGCCCGCCCTTAAAGGGTACGAGCCACCTGGACTTTCTCGAAGACTTCGATCTTGTCGCCGACCTTGACGTCGTTGTAGCTCTTCACGCCAATACCGCACTCCATGCCGTTACGCACTTCGGCAGCATCGTCCTTGAAGCGACGCAGCGATTCCAGCTCGCCTTCGAAGATCACAACGTCCTCGCGCAGTACGCGGATAGGGCGGTTGCGGTACACGGTACCCTCGATGACCATACAGCCAGCGATGGCGCCGAACTTCGGCGAGCGGAACACGTCACGCACTTCGGCAACGCCCAGGATATTCTCGCGAACATCGCTGCCGAGCATGCCGGTCAGGGCTTTCTTGACGTCTTCGATGATGTCGTAGATCACGTTGTAGTAACGCATATCCAGACCTTCCTGCTCGACGATCTTGCGCGCACCGGCATCGGCACGCACGTTGAAGCCGAACAGTACTGCATTCGAAGCCAGCGCCAGGTTGGCGTCGCTTTCGGTGATACCACCGACACCACCACCGATCACGCGAACCTGCACTTCGTCGTTGCCCAGGCCGCCAAGCGAGCCGTTCAACGCTTCGAGCGAACCACGCACATCGGTCTTGAGCACGATGTTGAGGGTTTTCTTCTCTTCTTGACCCATGGTCTCGAAGATGTTTTCCAGCTTGCCAGCGTGAGCGCGGGCTAGCTTGACCTCGCGGTACTTGCCTTGACGGAACATGGCAACTTCGCGGGCTTTCTTCTCGTCAGCCACCACCGACAGCTCGTCACCGGCTTCCGGGGTACCGTCCAGGCCCAGGATTTCGACCGGGATCGACGGGCCGGCTTCCTTAACAGGCTTGCCGTTCTCGTCGAGCATGGCACGCACGCGGCCATAGTTGGAGCCGCACAGCACCATGTCGCCCTGGCGCAGGGTACCGTCCTGAACCAGGATGGTGGCCACCGGGCCGCGGCCCTTGTCCAGGCGCGATTCGACGACTACACCACGACCTGGCGCGGTCGGGGTTGCGGTCAGTTCGAGGATCTCGGCCTGCAGCAGGACGGCTTCGAGCAGTTCATCGACACCAGTACCCATCTTCGCCGAAACCTTGACGAACGGAGTGTCACCACCCCAGTCCTCGGAGGTCACGCCTTCGACGGCCAGTTCGTTACGGATGCGATCGAGGTCAGCACCTGGCTTGTCGATCTTGTTCACCGCAACCACCAGCGGTACGCCAGCAGCCTTGGCGTGCTGAACGGCTTCGCGGGTCTGAGGCATCACGCCGTCGTCCGCCGCCACCACCAGGATGACGATGTCGGTGGCCTTGGCACCACGGGCACGCATCTGGGTGAACGCTGCGTGGCCCGGGGTATCGAGGAAGGTGACCATGCCGCGGTCGGTTTCCACATGGTAGGCACCGATGTGCTGGGTGATACCACCAGCTTCGCCAGCGGCAACCTTGGCACGACGGATGTAGTCGAGCAGCGAGGTCTTGCCATGGTCGACGTGACCCATGACGGTAACCACCGGCGCACGCGACTCGGACTGGCCTTCGAACTTCAGCGATTCGGCCAGGGAGTCTTCCAGGGCGGTATCGCTGACCAGGGTGACCTTGTGGCCCAGCTCTTCAGCGATCAGCTGTGCGGTTTCCTGGTCGAGCACCTGGTTGATGGTAACCGGGGTACCCATCTTGAACATGAACTTGACCACCTCAGCGCCCTTGACGGACATCTGGTTGGCCAGCTCGGAGACGGTGATGGTCTCGCCGATGGTTACGTCACGGATGACGGGGCCAGTCGGGTTCTGGAAGCCGTGCTGGTTACGCTTCTTCAGCTTGCCTTTGCCACCACGGCCACGACGAGCGCCATCGCTCTCTTCGTCGGTGGTGCGCGGCGCTGCACGCGGCGTAGGCGCCTTTTCCTTCTCTTTTACCTTGACCTTGATCGACACACGCGGCGCCTCGCCACGACGACGGTCGTCATCACGGGTACGGCTTTCGTTGCGACGGGTCTCGTCCTTCTTGCGCTCGGCAGCACGGGCTGCGGCGTCTTCGGACGCAGGGGCGTCGGCAACTGCCGGTGCAGCAGCGGCCGGTGCCGGTGCCGGTTTGGCGGCCGGTGCAGGTGCAGCGGCAGGCGCCTCAGCGGCCTGGCGGCGTGCCTGCTCCTCGTTGCGCTGACGGACTTCGGCCTCGACCTTGTCACGTGCAGCGTTTTCAGCCGCACGGCGCTCTTCCAGCTCACGCTTCTGCTCAGCCTGGATTTCTTCCGGGCTGCGCTGCACGAATACTTTCTTCTTGCGTACTTCTACGCTGATGCTCTTGCTACCGGCGACACGCAGCGTGCTGGTGGTTTTGCGCTGCAAGGTAATCTTGCGCGGCTCTTCCGCCTTGCTCTTGTGGCTGCTCTTCAAATGAGTCAGCAGGGTCTGCTTCTCATTGTCGGTCACTACCTGACCGGCGTCGGTGTGCGGCAGACCTGCCTCACGCATCTGCTGCAGCAGGCGCTCTACCGGTGCCTCGACCTCTTGGGCCAGTTCTTTCACCGTGACTTGCGTCATGCACTTCTCTCCTCAGGCCGCGCCTAATTACTCGAACCAGTGGGCTCGGGCGGCCATGATCAACTTGCCGGCACGCTCTTCGTCGATGCCGTCGATGTCGAGCAGATCGTCGATCGACTGCTCGGCCAGGTCTTCGCGGTTAACCACGCCGCGCACCGCCAGTTCCGCTGCCAGGTCCTTGTCCATGCCCTCAAGGGAGAGCAGGTCTTCAGCTGGATGTGCGTCTGCCAGTTTTTCTTCGGTAGCGATGGCCTTGGTCAACAAACGGTCCTTGGCCCGAGCGCGGAGCTCATTGACGATATCTTCGTCAAAGCCATCGATGTTGAGCATTTCTTCCAACGGTACGTAGGCAATTTCTTCGAGGCTGGTGAAGCCTTCGTCGACCAGCACTTGGGCCAGCTCCTCGTCGACTTCCAGCTCGTCAATGAAATTGCGCAGGATGTCACCGGTTTCGGCCTGCTGCTTGGCCTGGATGTCCTTCTCGGTCATCACGTTCAGGGTCCAGCCGGTCAACTGACTGGCCAGGCGAACGTTTTGACCACCACGACCAATGGCTTGGGCCAGGTTGTCTTCGGCAACGGCGATGTCCATGGCATGGGCATCTTCATCAACGATGATCGCCGCGACTTCAGCCGGCGACATGGCGTTGATGACGAACTGCGCCGGGTTATCATCCCACAGGACGATATCCACACGCTCACCACCCAGCTCCCCGGATACAGCCTGGACGCGCGACCCACGCATGCCGATACAGGCGCCTTGCGGGTCGATACGCTTGTCCTTGGAGCGGACGGCGATCTTGGCTCGCGAACCCGGATCACGGGAAGCAGCCATGACTTCAATGAGGCCTTCAGCGATTTCCGGCACTTCAATGCGGAAAAGCTCGATCAGCATCTGTGGCGCAGTACGCGACAGGATCAGCTGAGGGCCACGGTTTTCGGTGCGAATTTCCTTCAGCAGTGCACGCAGGCGCACACCGACACGGAAGGTTTCGCGGGCAATGATGTCTTCGCGGGCCAGCAGCGCCTCGGCGTTGTTGCCAAGGTCGACGATGACGTTATCGCGCGTCACCTTCTTCACGGTGCCGGAGATGATTTCGCCAACGCGCTCGCGATAGGCATCCACCACCTGGGCGCGCTCGGCCTCACGGACCTTCTGCACGATGACCTGCTTGGCGGTCTGGGCGGCGATACGGCCGAATTCGATGGACTCGATCTTTTCCTCGATCACGTCACCGACCTTGGCAGCCGGGTGAGTGTCCTTGATCTTGTCGAGCCAGGTTTCGATGGCCGGGTCGTCCAGGTCGGCTTCGTCGACCACGGTCCAGCGGCGGAACGTCTCGTAGCTACCGGTGTGGCGGTTGATTTCCACACGCAGATCCACTTCGTCTTCAAAACGTTTTTTGGTTGCGGTAGCCAGGGCCACCTCCAGCGCTTCGAAAATGACGCCGGGGGGTACACCTTTTTCGTTGGATACCGATTCAACAACCAGCAGTACTTCTTTGCTCATCGTACGCCTCGCCTTGCGCAAGCCATTAGGCCCGGATAATCCGTCGGGCCCGGCACGTCTCAGTCAAAACTGGGAATAATATTGGCCTTGTCGATCGAATCGATCGGCAAAAGGAACTCCTGGTTGTCCACCTGGACCACCACATCCTGCTCCTCCACACCACGGAGAAGGCCCTGGAAGTTACGACGACCCTCGAAGGGTGAGCGCAGCTTGATCTTCACTTGTTCGCCGGCATGCGAGGCAAACTGTTCCAGAGTGAACAGTGGGCGATCCATGCCGGGAGAAGACACCTCGAGGGTGTACTCACTGCTGATTGGATCTTCCACATCGAGGATGGCACTGGCCTGACGGCTGACCGCTTCGCAGTCATCCACCAAAATGCCGTCTTCCTTGTCGATGTAGATGCGCAGTACCGAATGCTTGCCTTGGGAAACGTACTCGATCCCCCAGCATTGATAGCCCAGACCCTCGACAACCGGGGCCAACAAGGCCTGCAACTGTTCTAGCTTGCTCGACACCTGAACCCCCTCGTGCATGCTGTGCAAATAAAAAATGGGCGAAGCGCCCATCCCTGAAAGCGCCGTTGGACAACGACGCCTGAACTGTTCGGTTAGCAAAAAGCCCCTGAAAAGGGGCTCCGCTGAAGCTGGTTGCGGGGGCTGGATTTGAACCAACGACCTTCGGGTTATGAGCCCGACGAGCTACCAAGCTGCTCCACCCCGCGACAAAGCTGGGGCGAAAGTATAAGACCTAACCCGCTTGAGGGTCAATTCCAAACCGTCGCCTACAAGAAAGCCCGCTAAAGCGGGCTCTCAAGCTTTAATTGGTACCGAGAAGGGGACTCGAACCCCTACACCCTATGGGCACAACCACCTCAAGGTTGCGTGTCTACCAATTCCACCACCTCGGCAATACTACTTGAAACCCGTTACTTCTGCTCTTCTGCCGGAGGAGGTACATCACCCGAATTCGGAGTGGCTTCGCTCTTCTGTTGTTGGAGCACCGGTACATCATCATTGATTGCCGGTTTTGGCTGCTCTTTCACTTCTAGCACTGCCGGATCTGGAAGACCTGCTTGGCTAAGCTGGTGAGCTTGTTGCTTCGCGAAGTATCCTAACCCAAGTGCTGTCAAAAAGAAAGTGGCAGCGAGTATAGCAGTTAATTTACTTAGGAAGGTGGCAGAGCCCTGACTTCCGAAGACGGTATTGGAAGCGCCGGCACCAAACGATGCACCTGCTTCCGCCCCCTTGCCCTGTTGCAACAGCACCAGCACTACGAGCGACAGCGCTGCCAACAGATGAAAAACGACGATGACTGTTTCCAGCATTTTTTCAGTTTCCTGCGGCGCGACAAATTGCACCGAATTCGTCTGCGTTCAGGGAAGCGCCACCAATGAGGCCCCCATCGATATCCGGCATGCCGAACAGTTCGGCCGCATTGGCCGCCTTCACGCTGCCGCCGTAGAGCAACTGCACCTTCGCAGCTACTTCAGCATCTTCCGCCGCCAGCTGACCGCGGATGGCGGCGTGCACATCCTGAGCCTGCTGAGGCGTGGCCGTAAGGCCAGTACCAATGGCCCATACAGGCTCATAGGCAATTACTGCATTGGCAAAAGCGGCAACACCGAAAGCTTCGATGATACTGCTTAGTTGACGCCCGACAACTTCGAGCGTTTTGCCAGCTTCGCGCTCTTCCAGGGTTTCCCCTATGCACAGCACGGGCTTCAAACCTTTGGCCTGGGCCGCTGCAAACTTGCGGTTGAGTACTTCATCACCTTCGCCCATTACTTGGCGACGCTCTGAATGACCCACCAATACCAACTTGCAACCTGCTTCAACCAGCTGTTCCGGAGCAACTTCCCCGGTCAGCGCGCCCTGTTCGGGCAGTACTGCAGAATTCTGTGCGCCGACGATAATGTGTGTACCCGCCAGGCCATCAACCACTTGGTGGATGAACAAGGCTGGCGGAAATACCGCGACTTCCACTTCGCTCGGCAGGGCGAGATTACTCAAGCCCTCGGTCAGCTCAGCGACGCTGGCGCGGGTACCGTGCATCTTCCAGTTACCAGCTACCATAGGGCGACGCATGCTTTACCTCGTCGGTCAAAGTGGGCGCAGATCTTACCCAACCAGATCCACGCTGGCAAGCGCCTTCAGGCACAAACTTCGCTGACCAATTTCGCCAGCGCCTCGGCATGCTGACGCACCTGCGCCTCGTCCTCGCCCTCGACCATCACCCGCACCAGCGGCTCGGTGCCGGACTTGCGCAACAGCACCCGCCCGCGCCCCGCCAGGGCCTCGGTGACCTGCGCAGCGGCCTCTTTTACTGCCGGGTGCTCCAGCGGGTCGACCTGGCCTGCACCGAAGCGCACGTTGATCAACACCTGAGGGCATTTGCGCAGCGCCTGACGCGCCTGGGCCAGGGTTTCGCCGCGGCGCTTGAGCGCCATCAGCACCTGCAGCGCGGCAATGATCGCATCGCCCGTGGTGGTGTAGTTGCAGCACACCACGTGGCCGGAATTCTCGCCCCCCACCAGCCACTCGCGCTCAAGCAGTTCGGCCATGACATAGCGGTCGCCGACCTTGGCCCGTACGAACGGAATGTCCAGGTCCTTGAGCGCGAGTTCCAGGCCCAGGTTGCTCATCAGCGTGCCTACCACCCCGCCCTGCAGCTTGCCGCGGTCCTGCAGGTCACGGGCAATGATGAACAGCAGCTCGTCGCCATCGACGATAGCACCGGTGTGGTCAACCATCAGCACGCGATCGCCGTCGCCGTCGAACGCGATACCCAGGTCGGCATGCCCCACCAGCACCGCAGCCTGCAGCGATTCGATGTGGGTCGAGCCACAGCCTTCGTTGATGTTCAGGCCATCGGGCTGGGCATGCAGCACGGTCACATCGGCACCCAGTTCGCGGAATACGCTGGGCGCCACCTTGTAGGTAGCCCCGTGGGCGCAATCCACCACCAGCTTGAGGCCGGCAAAGCTGGTGCTGCTGGGCACGCTGCTCTTGCAGAACTCGATGTAGCGCCCGGCGGCATCGTTGATGCGCGATACCTTGCCGAGCTTGCTCGACTCGACCACGGTCATGGGCTGGTCGAGCAGTTCCTCGATCATCAGCTCGACCTCATCGGGCAGCTTGGTGCCCTGGCCGGAGAAGAACTTGATGCCGTTGTCGTCATGCGGGTTGTGCGAAGCACTGATGACGATACCGGCCTCGGCGTGGAACGTGCGCGTGAGGTAGGCGATGGCAGGCGTTGGCATGGGGCCCAGCAGCATCACATCAGCGCCGGCGGCAGACAGCCCGGCCTCCAGCGCGGACTCGAACATGTAACCGGAAATGCGCGTGTCCTTGCCGACCAGTACACGGCAATTGCCCTGCTTGCGGAAGGCCATGCCAGCGGCCCAGCCAAGCTTCAGCATGAAGTCAGGGGTGATCGGGTATTCCCCGACGCGGCCACGAATGCCGTCGGTACCAAAGTATTTTCTGCTCATAGAAACTCCAGAATTCTTATTCGGCGCCTTGCACCGCAGCGATCATGCGCACCACATCGACGGTTTCGGCCACATCATGGACCCGGAGGATGCTTGCACCCTTGGTCATGGCCAACGCCGCCAGCGCCAGGCTGCCGTACAAGCGCTCGCCGACCGGACGCTCCAGCGTCAGGCCGATCATGCTCTTTCTCGACACACCCACCAGCAGTGGGCGGCCCAGGCGATAGAGCGCTTCCATATGTTTGAACAGGCTGAGGTTGTGCGCCAGCGTCTTGGCGAAGCCAAAGCCCGGGTCAAGGATGATTCTGCTGGCATCGATGCCAGCGGCCGCGCAGGCTGCCATGCGCTGTTCAAGGTAGCGCGCGACGTCCTCGGTCACATTGTGGTAATGGGGGTCGTCCTGCATGTTACCGGGCTCGCCGCGCATGTGCATCAGGCAAACAGGCAAGCCGGTATCGGCGGCAGCATCCAGTGCGCCATCGCGCTCCAGGGCACGCACGTCATTGATCAGCCCGGCACCAAGGCGCGCGGCTTCGCGCATCACTGCCGGGGTGGATGTATCCACTGACACCACCACGTCCAGCCGGCTGTTGATGGCCTCGACCATGGGTGCCACCCGCTCAAGCTCCTCGGTAACCGATACCGGGCGTGCACCGGGCCGGGTCGACTCACCGCCGATGTCGATCAGCGTGGCGCCGGCCGCGACCATGGCTTCAGCATGGCGCAGGGCTTCGTCACGCTGGCTGAACCGGCCGCCGTCGGAAAAGGAGTCAGGGGTGATGTTGAGGATACCCATGACATGGGTACGCGACAAATCAAGAACCCGGTTGCCGCAAGGCAACCGGGTCGGGTACTGCACTGAGCTCATAGCTGCCCTTAGTTTTGTGCCGCCGGACCACCGATTGGCGACTCGGGGCGGTCACCCTGTGGCGCTGCCGGGGTGCCCGACGTGGAGTCATCATCCCAGTCACGCGGCTCGCGCGGAGTACGGCCGGCCATGATGTCATCGATCTGCTCGGCGTCGATGGTCTCGTACTTCATCAGCGCTTCGGTCATCGCATCGAGCTTGTCGCGGTTTTCGGTCAGTATCTGCTTGGCGGTGGCGTAGCAATGATCGATGATGCTGCGCACTTCAGAGTCGATCAACTTTGCCGTTTCGCCGGAGACGCTGGCCTGCTGGCTACCTGCACTGCGGCCCAGGAACACCTCGCCCTCTTCCTCTGCATACATCAGCGGGCCCAGCTTCTCGGACAGGCCCCACTTGGTGACCATGTTCCGGGCGATCTGGCTGGCGCGCATGATGTCGTTGGACGCGCCGGTGGTAACACCGTCGAAGCCCAGGGTCATCTCTTCAGCGATACGGCCACCGTACAGGGAGCAGATCTGGCTGATGAGCGCGCGCTTGGAGAGGCTGTAGCGGTCCTCTTCCGGCAGGAACATGGTCACACCCAAGGCGCGGCCACGGGGGATGATGGACACCTTGTAAACCGGGTCGTGCTCAGGCACCAGGCGACCGACGATGGCATGACCCGCTTCGTGGTAGGCCGTGTTCTGCTTTTCTTTCTCGGACATGACCATGGTCTTGCGCTCGGCGCCCATCATGATCTTGTCTTTGGCCAGTTCGAACTCTTTCATGTCCACCAGGCGCTTGTTGGCGCGCGCGGCGAACAGCGCAGCTTCGTTGACCAGGTTGGCAAGGTCTGCACCGGAGAACCCAGGTGTACCGCGGGCAATCACGGCCGGGTTGACGTTGTCGCCAATCGGCGCCTTGCGCATGTGCACTTTGAGAATCTGTTCACGGCCACGGATATCCGGCAGGCCAACCACCACCTGGCGGTCAAAGCGGCCAGGGCGCAACAGTGCAGGGTCCAGCACATCCGGGCGGTTGGTGGCGGCAATGACGATGATGCCATCGTTCATTTCAAAGCCGTCCATCTCGACCAGCAACTGGTTGAGGGTTTGCTCACGCTCGTCGTGACCGCCGCCCATACCGGCGCCACGGTGGCGGCCGACAGCGTCGATCTCGTCGATGAAGATGATGCACGGGGCGTGCTTTTTGGCCTGCTCGAACATGTCGCGCACACGGCTGGCGCCGACACCCACGAACATCTCCACGAAGTCCGAACCGGAAATGGTGAAGAACGGTACCTTGGCTTCGCCGGCGATGGCTTTGGCCAACAGGGTTTTACCGGTACCGGGTGGGCCGACCATCAGCACGCCGCGAGGAATGCGGCCGCCAAGGCGCTGGAACTTGCCCGGGTCACGCAGGAATTCGACCAGCTCGCCGACCTCTTCCTTGGCCTCGTCGCAACCCGCGACGTCAGCCAGGGTGGTCTTGACCTGGTCTTCGGACAGCAGGCGTGCCTTGCTTTTGCCGAAGCTCATGGGGCCGCCCTTGCCGCCCGCACCGCCTTGCATCTGGCGCATGAAGAACATGAACACGGCAATGATGACCAGGATCGGGAAGCTGGCAACCAGCAATTGCGTCCAGATGCTCTGCTGCTCAGGCTGTTTGCCTTCGACAGTGACGTGGTTGTCGACCAGGTCGCCGATCAGGCCATTGTCGGTAATGGCCGGGCGCACGGTCTTGAAGCTGTCGCCGTCGGAGCGCTTGCCGGTGATGATGTAGCCGTCGACGGTCACTCGCTCGACCTTGCCATCCTTGACCTGCTGGATGAAGTCGGAATAGTTGAGGGTCTGCGGCTCGTTAGGGCTTGAGAAGTTGTTCATCACCGTCACAAGGACGGCTGCGATGATCAACCAGAGGATCAGATTCTTTGCCATGTCGTTCAATTCGCTACCCTCTGAGGCCGGCGCACGACGCAGCCGTGCCTCGCATGATATTCATCGCCCTAACTTACTACATTACCTACGCAACCGCAGGCACCGTCTGTAACCCTTTGTGAAATCCAGACTACACGAAGTTCGGACGATCCTGACGCAGTGGCCGATTGGAATTAACTATCGGCCACCCCGCTTCAAACCTTGTCATGCTCCTTTGAAACCCTTGCCCAGCAAGTACTGTTCGCGCGAGCGGTCCCGCGACGACGACGGCTTGCGCATCTGCACCTTGTCGAACTTGCTGCGCACGTCCTTGAGGTACACGTCGAAGCCCTCACCCTGGAAGATCTTGATCAGGAAGTCCCCACCGGGCTTGAGCACGCGGGTCGCCAGATCCAGGGCCAGCTCGCAGAGGAACATGGCACGTGGCATGTCCACTTCGGGCGTACCACTCATATTGGGGGCCATATCGGAAATCACAAGGTCCACGTGCGAATCGCCGACGGCCTCGAGAATGCGCTGCAAGACTTCATCGTCGGTAAAATCGCCGTGAATGAAGGTGACATCGGGGATGGAGTCCATTTCCAGGATGTCAGAGGCGATCAACCGGCCCTGGCCACCAATCAGACGACTGGTCACCTGCGACCAGCCACCCGGGGCGGCCCCCAGGTCGATTACGCTCATGCCAGGGCGGATCAGCCGGTCCTTTTCCTGGATCTCGAGCAGTTTGTAACTGGCCCGCGAACGGTAGCCATCCTTTTGCGCCTGTTTGACGAAAGGGTCGTTGAAATGTTCGCGCAGCCAGTTGGCGCTGCTTTTGGAACGTTGTACCACGGGGCACCTCGATGATATGCGTCGTGATTGACTGGGCGGAGCCGGGGGCCCTCGGGTAAAATGCCTGTCAATTTTACAGAATCAGACGGAAAGGGTCAGATTATGCCGCTCAATAACGAGCAGAAGAAGCAATACAAGTCCATTGGTCATGACCTGAAGCCGGTCCTGATCGTTGCTGGCAACGGTTTGAATGAAGGCGTGGTAGCCGAACTTGAGCGCGCGCTGGTCGACCATGAGCTGATCAAGGTCGAGATTCGTTCGGAAGACCGCGAAGAACGCGCCGAAACCATCGCCGCGCTGTGCAAGGCCGGCCGTGCCGAACTGGTGCAGACCATCGGCAAGAAAGCCCTGATCTACCGCAAGAACCCACAGCCGAACAAGCAGCTGTCCAACATCCACCGTTACAAGTAACGGCAAGGTTGCTTGTGGGAACAAGCGTCTTCCCAACGCGTTGGCGCTTCGCGCATCGCCGGCGAGCCGGCCCCCACAAAAGCCCGGCAGCGGGCTGCGCCTAGCGGCGCGGCCTGACCGGAACGGGCTGGGCCACCAGCACGATGCCGGAAAAACCCAATACCAGAAAACAGAACATCTGCCAGCGCTCGCCCACCGAGATGCCGTAGCGCAGGGTGTAGTACCCCACGCACGCCCCCAGGCCGAGCAACAGCATCTGGCCCCGGAACTGCCGCCACCAGGCCGGCAGGCCGTCCACCCTCGCCAGCACCGCCAGCTGGGTCAACAAGCCTAGCAACGCCACCCCGATCAACCAACGGTCGATCTGGCCGGCGATATCCTGCACCAGCAGAGGCGCCAGGCCACTGACCTTCAGCGCAGGCACCAGCCCTACATGAAACACCCACAGGCCGCCAACCCAGAACACCTGGGCCAGCTGCCAGAGGATCCCCTCCAGGGATGGCGCCCGCAGGCGCCGGTCAGATGTGCTGGACTTCGACAATCTCGTACTCGACCGTGCCGCTTGGCGTCTTGATGACGACGACGTCGCCTTCTTCCTTGCCGATGATGGCCTTGGCGATCGGGGCGCCGCTCGAGAGCTTGCCCTGTTTCACGTCAGCTTCATCTTCACCGACGATCTGGTACTTCACTCGCTCGTCGGTCTCGGTGTTGGCCAGCTCGACGGTAGTGCCGAAGATGACTTTGCCGGTGTGCGGGATGGTCTTCACGTCGATGATGACCGCGTTCTGCAGGCGGCCTTCGATATCGCGGATACGCGCTTCAACCATGCCCTGCTCTTCGCGCGCGGCATGGTATTCGGCGTTTTCCTTCAGGTCGCCCAGCTCGCGCGCTTCACCAATGGCCTGGCTCAGGCGCGGGCGCTCGGTCTTGCTCAGAAACAGATGTTCCTCTTCCAGGGCACGTGCGCCCTGGACGGTCATCGGGTACTTGATAATGCTCATGCTTTCATTCCTGCATGCAGATCCTGCAAGCGACGAACGGTCTTTTCCGGACCGAATTTCAGCGCTTCACAGATGGCTTCACCGGCCGCAATGGTCGTGGTGCAGTAAATTTTGTGCTGCAGCGCATTGCGACGAATCGAGTAGGAATCGGCGATCGACTGCCGGCCTTCGGTGGTGTTGATGATCAGCGACACCTCGTCGTTCTTGATCATGTCGACCACGTGCGGGCGACCTTCGGTTACCTTGTTCACGCGGCGCACTTTAAGGCCCGCCGCTTCAATAACCTTGGCAGTACCCGCCGTTGCAACCACTTCGAAGCCCAGGGCGATCAGGTCGCGGGCAACGCCAGCCACCTGTGGCTTGTCGTCGTCACGCACGCTGATGAACGCGGTACCACCGGTCGGCAGCACTTCGCTGGCACCCATCTGGGCTTTGGCGAACGCTTCACCGAAGGTATCACCAACACCCATGACCTCACCGGTCGATTTCATCTCAGGGCCGAGGATCGGGTCAACCCCCGGGAACTTGGCGAACGGGAAGACGGCTTCCTTGACGCTGTAGAAGTTCGGGATGATTTCCTGAGTGAAGCCCAGCTCCTTCAAGGTTTTGCCGGCCATGACGCGGGCCGCGATCATGGCCAGGGAAGTGCCGATGCACTTGGACACGAACGGCACGGTACGCGAGGCGCGCGGGTTGACTTCGATCACGTAGATCTTGTCGCCCTGCAGGGCCAGCTGCACGTTCATCAGGCCGACAACACCCAGCTCAAGGGCCATCTTGGCAACCTGTACGCGAACTTCGTCCTGCACTTCCTTGCTCAGCGAATAAGGTGGCAGCGAGCACGCCGAGTCACCGGAGTGAACGCCGGCCTGTTCGATGTGCTGCATGATGGCGCCTATGACAACGTCGGTGCCGTCGCACACGGCATCCACATCCATCTCGATGGCGCAGTTGAGGAAGTGGTCCAGCAGTACCGGGCTGTCGTTCGACACCTGCACCGCTTCACGCAGGTAGCGCTTGAGCTCGTCCAGTTCGTAGACGATCTCCATGGCGCGACCACCCAGTACGTAGGACGGGCGCACCACCAGTGGATAACCGATGCTGCCAGCTGCGCTGATGGCCTCTTCTTCGCTGCGCACGGTCGCGTTTGGCGGCTGCAGCAGGTTCAGGCGCTGAACCATCTGCTGGAAGCGCTCACGGTCTTCGGCGCGGTCGATGGCGTCAGGGCTGGTACCGATGATCGGTACGCCGGCCTCTTCCAGGGCGCGGGCCAGTTTCAGCGGGGTCTGGCCACCGTAGTGGACGATCACGCCTTTCGGTTTCTCGACGCGGCATACTTCCAGCACGTCTTCCAGGGTGAGCGGCTCGAAGTACAGGCGGTCCGAGGTGTCGTAGTCGGTGGAGACGGTTTCCGGGTTGCAGTTGACCATGATGGTCTCGTACCCGTCTTCGCGCAGCGCCAGTGCCGCGTGCACACAGCAGTAGTCGAACTCGATACCCTGGCCGATACGGTTAGGGCCGCCACCCAGAATCATGATCTTGTCGCGGGTCGACGGGTTGGCCTCGCACTCTTCCTCATAGGTGGAGTACAGGTAGGCGGTGTCGGTGGCGAACTCGGCGGCGCAGGTGTCGACGCGCTTGTACACCGGGAACACTTCCAGCTTGTGGCGGTGACGGCGCAGGTTCTTGTCGGTGATGCCCAGCAGCTTGGCCAGGCGCTGGTCCGAGAAGCCTTTGCGCTTGAGGCGCAGCATCAGGTTCTTGTCGATCGACGACAGGGCAAGGGTCTTGACCTTCTCTTCTTCCTTGATCAGATCTTCCATCTGCACCAGGAACCACATGTCGATGCCGGTCAGGGCAAAGATTTCTTCGCAGGTCATGCCCGAACGCATAGCGTCAGCCACGTACCAGATACGCTCGGCGCCCGGCACGGTCAGTTCGCGCTTGAGGATACCGGCAGCTTCCGGGCTGGCCAGGTCGACTTTCGGGTCCAGACCGCAGGCACCGACTTCCAGGCCGCGCAGGGCTTTCTGCAGGGACTCCTGGAAGGTACGGCCGATGGCCATGACTTCACCCACGGACTTCATCTGGGTGGTCAGGCGGGCGTCGGCTTTCGGGAATTTCTCGAAGGCGAAGCGTGGCAGCTTGGTGACAACGTAGTCGATCGACGGCTCGAAGGACGCCGGGGTGCGGCCGCCGGTGATGTCGTTCTGCAGCTCATCAAGGGTGTAGCCGATGGCCAGCTTGGCAGCGATCTTGGCGATCGGGAAGCCGGTAGCCTTGGAGGCCAGCGCCGACGAACGGGAAACCCGCGGGTTCATCTCGATGACGACCATGCGGCCGGTGTTCGGGCAGATACCGAACTGGACGTTGGAACCGCCGGTTTCCACACCGATCTCACGCAACACCGCCAGCGAGGCGTTGCGCATGATCTGGTATTCCTTGTCGGTGAGGGTCTGCGCCGGGGCTACGGTAATCGAGTCACCGGTGTGCACGCCCATCGGGTCGAAGTTCTCGATCGAGCAGACGATGATGCAGTTGTCCTTCTTGTCGCGGACCACCTCCATCTCGTATTCCTTCCAGCCGATCAGCGATTCGTCGATCAGCAGTTCCTTGGTTGGCGACAGGTCCAGACCACGGGTGCAGATTTCTTCGAACTCTTCACGGTTGTAGGCAATGCCGCCACCGGTGCCGCCCATGGTGAACGAGGGGCGAATGATGCAAGGGAAGCCCAGCTTCTCCAGCACCGCGTTGGCCTCTTCCATGCTGTGGGCGATGCCCGAGCGCGGGCACTCCAGGCCGATGTCTTTCATGGCCTTGTCGAAGCGCGAGCGGTCTTCGGCCTTGTCGATGGTGTCAGCGTTGGCACCGATCATTTCCACGCCGAACTTTTCCAGCACGCCGTGGCGCTCCAGGTCCAGGGCGCAGTTCAGTGCGGTCTGGCCACCCATGGTCGGCAATACCGCGTCCGGGCGTTCCTTCTCGATGATCTTGGCCACCGACTGCCACTTGATCGGCTCGATGTAGGTGGCGTCGGCCATGGCCGGGTCGGTCATGATGGTGGCGGGGTTGGAGTTCACCAGGATGACGCGGAAACCCTCTTCGCGCAGGGCTTTACACGCCTGGGCGCCGGAGTAGTCGAATTCGCAGGCCTGGCCGATCACGATCGGGCCAGCGCCGAGAATCAGGATGCTTTTGATGTCTGTACGTTTTGGCATGGTGGTCACTCAAATCCGGGGTCAGTCGGCAAGCCGCTTTGAACAATCTGGGTCAGGCGCTGCCGGGCGCAGCAGAGCGGGCCCGGGGCCTTGAAGCAGGATGCTCAGCGGCGCTTGGCCATGGCATCGGTGAAACGATCGAACAGTGGCGCGACATCGGTCGGGCCCGGGCTTGCCTCAGGGTGGCCCTGGAAGCTGAACGCGCTCTTGTCGGTGCGCTCGATACCCTGCAGGGTACCGTCGAACAGCGACTTGTGGATGGCGCGCACATTGCCGGGCAAGGTCGCTTCGTCAACGGCAAAGCCATGGTTCTGGCTGGTGATCATGACCACGCCGGTATCCAGGTCCTGGACCGGGTGGTTGGCACCGTGGTGGCCATGGCCCATCTTCACGGTCTTGGCGCCGGAGGCCAGGGCCAGCAGCTGGTGGCCCAGGCAGATGCCGAAGACCGGGATGTCGGTTTCAAGGATTTCCTTGATGGCCTGGATGGCGTAGTCGCAAGGCTCGGGGTCGCCAGGGCCGTTGGACAGGAACACGCCATCGGGGTTGAGCGCCAGCACTTCGCTGGCCGGGGTCTGGGCCGGCACCACGGTGACGCGGCAGCCACGGGCAACCAGCATGCGCAGGATGTTCAGCTTGACGCCGTAGTCGAAGGCCACCACGTGGTACGGCAGGTCGGCAGCGTCAAGGGTGGGGTGGCTGTCGGTTTTCAGTTCCCACACGCTGGAGCGCCACTCGTAGCGTTCCTTGGTAGAAACGACCTTCGCCAGGTCCATGCCCTTGAGGCCTGGGAAACCACGCGCGGCGGCGATGGCGGCTTCTTCGCTGATGTCGTCACCGGCCAGGATGCAGCCGTTCTGGGCGCCCTTCTCACGCAGGATACGGGTAAGGCGACGGGTGTCGATGCCGGCGATGGCTACCACATTGTTGGCCTTGAGGTACTCCGGCAGCGACTGGGTGTTGCGCCAGTTGCTGGCCAGCAGCGGCAGGTCACGGATGACCAGGCCGGCGGACCATACACGGTTCGACTCGGCGTCTTCCGGGGTGGTACCGGTGTTGCCGATGTGCGGGTAGGTCAGGGTGACGATTTGCTGCGCATAGGAAGGGTCTGTAAGGATTTCCTGGTAGCCGGTCATAGCGGTGTTGAAAACCACTTCACCAACGGTCTGACCGTCGGCACCGATTGCCTCACCGCGAAAAATACTGCCGTCGGCAAGGGCGAGTATGGCTGGCTTTGTCAAGAAGACCTCCCGTAAATCAAGCATGAAGGGGCGATCGCAGGTTGCAAAAAAGCGGAGTGACGTATGGACACGTCACCCCGCTTTCATGTGCTGAATTCAATTCGCTGCGCGCTTTTAGTGGACACACTAAAGCTGTAGCTTACAGAAAAGTGCGTTTTCGGTCTACCGCAGATGTGCCTCTAAAACACAAGAATGCGACAGGCCAGTAGCCGCAATGTGGGAGCGGGCTCACCACAAGGTGAACCCGACACCGCCTGCAACTCAATGCAGCTCAAGCACATCCTGCATGTCATACAGCCCGGCTTCACGCCCATCGAGCCACAGGGCCGCACGCACAGCTCCCTTGGCAAAGGTCATGCGGCTTGAAGCCTTGTGGGTGATTTCAAGGCGCTCACCCTCGGCAGCGAACAGCACGGTGTGGTCACCCACCACATCACCGGCACGCACGGTGGCAAAACCGATGGTCTTGCGGTCGCGGGCGCCCGTCTGGCCCTCACGGCCGTACACCGCCACTTCCTGCAGATCACGGCCCAGCGCACTGGCAACCACTTCACCCATGCGCAGCGCAGTGCCCGACGGCGCATCCACCTTGTGCCGGTGGTGCGCCTCGATGATCTCGATGTCCACGTCATCACCCAGCACGCGCGCGGCGATGTCCAACAGCTTGAGGCTGAGGTTTACGCCGACGCTGAAGTTGGCCGCGAAGACGATAGGGATGTCCTTGCCCGCCTCGGCCAGCAGGTGTTTTTCTTCCACGGTGAAGCCGGTGGTGCCAATCACCATCGCCTTGCCGTGCTTGCGGCAGAACGCGAGGTTTTTCAGGGTCACCGAAGGGTGAGTGAAGTCGATCAGCACATCGAAGTCATCGGCAACCTTGGCCAGGTCGTCAGACAGCAGCACGCCAATGCGGCCCAGGGCCGCCAGCTCGCCTGCATCGGCCCCGACCAGGGAGCTGTCAGGGCGGTCGATGGCTGCCGTCAGCCCGGCACCCGCGGTTTGCTGCACCGCTTCGACCAGGGTCTTGCCCATACGCCCTGCCGCGCCCATCACTGCAATACGTCGCATAGCCTTTTCCTTGTCAGAGATCGCCGAAGAAGCGCTTCACGCCATCGAACCAACCGCTGGCCTTGGGCGAATGGGAGCTGTCACCTTCCAGCGAGTCACGCAATTCTTCGAGCAGTTCGCGCTGACGGCGGCTGAGGTTGACCGGCGTTTCCACCGCCACACGGCACAGCAGGTCACCAGCACCACCCCCGCGCACGGGCGCCACGCCCTTGCCGCGCAGGCGGAACTGCTTGCCGGTCTGGGTGCCCTCGGGAATGCGCAATTTGACCCTGCCATCGAGCGTTGGCACTTCCAGCTCACCACCCAGGGAGGCGTCGGTGAAGCTGATAGGCACTTCGCAGTACAGGTGCTTGCCATCGCGCTGGAAGATTTCGTGCTCGCGCACGTTGATGACCACGTACAGGTCACCGGTTGGCCCGCCGTGGCTACCGGCCTCGCCTTCACCCGACAGGCGAATGCGGTCACCGGTATCGACACCCGCCGGCACCTTGACCGACAGCGTCTTGTATTCTTCAACCCGGCCTTCGCCATGGCAGGCGTTGCACGGGTCGGTGATGATCTTGCCCTGGCCATGGCAGCGCGGGCACGTCTGCTGCACCGAGAAGAAGCCCTGCTGCATGCGCACCTGGCCAATACCGCCACAGGTCGGGCAGGTGGACGGCGTAGAGCCCTTCTTGGCACCCGTGCCATCGCACGGCTGGCAGTTGACCAGGGTGGGTACGCGGATGCTCACCGTGGTGCCACGCACGGCTTCTTCCAGGTTCAGCTCGAGGGTATAGCGCAGGTCGCTGCCGCGCTGGGCACCACCGCGGCCGCCACCACGGCCTCCGCCGAAGAAGTCGCTGAATACGTCACCGAAGATATCGGAGAAGTTGGCGCCGCCGAACCCTGCACCGCCGCCACCCATGCTTGGGTCAACACCGGCGTGGCCATACTGGTCGAACGCCGCACGTTTGCTGGCATCGGACAGTACTTCGTAGGCCTCGTTGGCTTCCTTGAATTTGTCTTCCGATTCCTTGTCACCGGGGTTGCGGTCCGGGTGGTACTTCATCGCCAGACGGCGGTAAGCCTTCTTGAGGTCGCCATCGGTGGCGCCGCGCTCGACACCCAGCACCTCATAATAATCACGCTTGGACATAGGTCATTTGCACCTTGTTGGGCGGTCGGCATCTGCGCCGCGCCGTCAGCACCTGCACGGCCCCAAGGGCTGACAGATGCTGTAAAAATTCTCGAATTCCAGATACGCCAACGCGGGAGCAAGCCCCCGCGCGGCGACATCCTACCAGCTCACCACCAAGCGGCGGTGGGCTGGCCGACAACATGCAGGGTTTACTGCTTGTTGTTGTCTTTCACTTCTTCGAACTCGGCATCCACCACGTCATCGTGCTTGGCTTCCGGCTCGGCCTGCTGCGCGCCACCCTGAGGCTGTTCAGCCGACTGCTCGGCGTACATCTTCTGGGCAACCGGGGCAGAGACCTTGGACAGCTCTTCGACCTTGGCGTCGATCGCGGCCTTGTCGTCGCCTTTGACGGCGGCTTCCAGGGCAACGACAGCCGCTTCGATGGCCGTTTTCTCGTCGGCGGTAACCTTGTCACCGGCATCGGCGACCATCTTGCGGGTCGAGTGCACCAGCGCGTCACCCTGGTTACGGGCAGCGGCCAGCTCTTCGAACTTGCGGTCTTCCTCGGCGTTGGCCTCGGCGTCACGCACCATGCGCTCGATTTCTTCGTCCGACAGGCCCGAGTTGGCCTTGATGACGATGGACTGCGACTTGCCGGTAGCCTTGTCCTTCGCGCTGACGTGCAGGATGCCGTTGGCGTCGATGTCGAAGGTCACTTCGATTTGCGGCACACCACGTGGCGCTGGCGGAATGTCAGCCAAGTCGAACTTGCCCAGCGACTTGTTCTGCGTGGCTTGCTTGCGCTCACCCTGAAGCACGTGAATGGTCACAGCGCCCTGGTTGTCGTCGGCAGTGGAGAACACCTGCGACTTCTTGGTCGGGATGGTGGTGTTCTTCTCGATCAGCGAGGTCATCACGCCGCCCATGGTTTCGATACCCAGGGTCAGCGGGCTGACGTCCAGCAGCAGCACGTCCTTCACGTCACCGGCCAGTACGGCACCCTGGATGGCAGCACCCATGGCCACGGCTTCGTCCGGGTTGACGTCCTTGCGCGCTTCCTTGCCGAAGAAGTCGGCAACGGCTTTTTGCACCATCGGCATACGGGTCTGACCACCAACCAGGATCACGTCGTCGATCTTGCTGGCGTCGATGCCGGCGTCTTTCAGGGCGATGCGGCACGGTTCGATGGTACGGTTGACCAGGTCTTCTACCAGCGACTCCAGCTTGGCACGGGAGATCTTCACGTTCAGGTGCTTGGGACCGGTGGCATCTGCAGTGATGTACGGCAGGTTGACGTCGGTCGACTGGGCGGAAGACAGCTCGATCTTGGCTTTTTCAGCCGCCTCTTTCAGGCGCTGCAGGGCCAGCGGATCGTTCTTCAGGTCCATGCCGGACTCTTTCTTGAACTCGTCGACGAGGTAGTCGATCAGGCGCATGTCGAAGTCTTCGCCACCCAGGAAGGTGTCACCGTTGGTGGCCAGCACTTCGAACTGGTGCTCGCCGTCGACTTCGGCAATTTCGATGACCGATACGTCGAAGGTACCACCACCCAGGTCGTAGACGATTACGGTGTGGTCGCCCTTGGCCTTGTCCATGCCGTAGGCCAGTGCAGCGGCAGTCGGTTCGTTGATGATGCGCTTAACATCCAGACCGGCGATGCGGCCGGCGTCTTTGGTGGCCTGACGCTGGCTGTCGTTGAAGTAGGCCGGCACGGTGATGACCGCTTCGGTAACGGTCTCGCCGAGGTAGTCTTCGGCGGTCTTCTTCATTTTTTTCAGCACTTCGGCGCTGATCTGCGGCGGCGCCATGTCCTTGCCGCTGGCCTGCACCCAGGCGTCACCGTTGCCGGCCTTGACGATCTTGTAAGGCACCAGCTTGATGTCTTTCTGCACGACGTCTTCTTCGAAGCGACGGCCGATCAGGCGCTTCACTGCGAACAGGGTGTTGTGCGGGTTGGTCACAGCCTGGCGCTTGGCCGACTGACCGACCAGGATTTCGCCGTCGTTGGCGTAGGCAACGATCGATGGGGTGGTACGTGCACCCTCGGCGTTCTCGATGACCTTGACGTTACCGTTTTCCAGTACGGAGACGCACGAGTTGGTGGTCCCCAGGTCGATACCGATGATTTTACCCATGTTGATTCTCCCGAAACTTGAATTTGGTAGCAGCGACTACTTTGGCCAACTGCGGTAATACTTGAAGGCTTGACACCTAGATGGGGATGCCCGGACGGATTTCAAGCCTTTTCGTCGATAGACGGTTGCGCCGCGCTCGGCGCCTTGCTGACCACCACCATGGCAGGGCGCAGCAGGCGGCCGTTCAGCAGGTAACCTTTCTGGAACACGTTCAGCACACTGTTGGGCTCGACATCGCCGCTTTCCTGCATGGCCATTGCCTGATGATGCTCAGGGTTGAATGGCTGGCCATGCGGGTCGACCGCCTCGAGGTTGTAGCGCTTGAGGGTGTCCTGGAACATTTTCAGCGTCAGCTCGACGCCCTCGCGGATCTGCTTGACGTGCTCGTCTTCGGCGCTGGAGTGAGCCAGGGCCAGCTCCAGGCTGTCGATGACCGGCAACAGGTCGCTGGAGAACTTTTCCAACGCGAACTTGTGGGCTTTTTCCACGTCCTGCTCGGCGCGCCGGCGGATATTCTGCAGTTCGGCAACCGAGCGCAGCGATTGGTCCTTGGCTGCAGCCAGCTGCTCCTCGAGCTCCAGAACACGGGCGTCGGCAGCGTTGCCTGCACCGGTTTCCTCGACGTTAAGGTCTTTCTCGTTCAGCTGCTCATCAGCCATGGGGTCTCTCCTGCGCAATTTTGGGGACTGCGAGCCAGGCTCGCCGGTGATGTCGCCTATATGGGGCCGGAAAAAACAGCTTCAAGGGCCAGGCGGCGTTTTTGCCTAACAGGCAAAATCTGCCGAAGGGCATTGGCAGACCCAAAAAAACTACTGTATAAATAACCAGACATGACTTTCGGGAGCTGCCCTCATGCTGGTGCACCTGTCCATTCACAACTACGCCATCGTCGAACACCTTGACCTGGAAATCGCCCGCGGCATGTCCGTGATCACGGGTGAAACCGGTGCGGGCAAGTCGATCATGCTCGATGCCCTGGGCCTGGCCCTGGGCGACCGCGCCGACAGTGGCGTGGTGCGCCCCGGCACCGACAAGGCAGACATCCTCGCCACCTTCGACTTGGTGGACATCCCCGAGGCCCACACCTGGCTGGCCGACCGCGACCTGGCCACCGACGGCCCCTGCATCCTGCGCCGGGTCATCACCGCCGAAGGCCGCAGCCGTGGCTACATCAACGGCACGCCCTGCCCGCTCGGCGACCTCAAGGCGCTGGGCGAGTTGCTCATCGACATCCACAGCCAGCACGAGCACCAGTCGCTTTTGAAGGCCGACACCCATCGCCGGCTGCTGGACGAGTATGCCGGCGCCGTCGACCTGGCCCGGCAGGTTCAACTGGCCGCCAAACGCTGGAACCAGACGCGCCTAGAGCTGGAGCGGCTGTCCAACTCCGGCGACGAGCAGCGTGCCCGCCACCAGTTGCTCAGTTACCAGCTCGAAGAGCTGGACAACCTGGGCCTGGGCGAAAACGAGCTGGAGCACCTGGAGCAGGAGCACAAGAACCTGACCAGCGCCGAAGCGCTGTTCGGCATTTGCCGCCAGGTCATCGAGCAGTGCAGCGAGAGCGACTCGGGCAACGTACTCGGCGTCCTCACCTCCAGCCTCAACCGGCTGGGTGCTGCCAGCAATGCCCCCAAGGCGCTGACAGAGGCTGCCAACCTGATCGCCAGCGCGCAGATACAGGTAGAAGAAGCCGTGGGCGAGCTCAACCGTTTCCTCGACAACTTCGACGCCGACCCCATGCGCCTGCAGGCGCTGGAAGAGCGCCTGGACACCATCTACACCCTCGCGCGCAAGCACCGGGTTCACCCCACCGAACTGCCACACCTGCAACAGCAGTTAATGGAAGAGCTCGAGGGCCTGAATGCCAGCGATGAGTCGGTGGAGCGCCTGGGTGATGAGCTCGCCGCATTTGCCCAGCACTATAAAGAGAAGGCGCGTGAGCTGAGCGGGCTACGGCAGCATGCCGCCAAGCAGTTGGCGGTGGCGGTCGAGCAGGAAATTCAGCGCCTGGGCATGCCGGGTGGGCGTTTCTGCATCCAGCTCACGCCCAATGAGGGCAGCGAGCTGTCGCCACACGGGCTGGAGCAGATTGAACTGCTGGTCAGCGCCAACCCCGGGCAACCGCTCAAGGGCTTGGCCAAGGTTGCCTCTGGCGGTGAACTGTCCCGAATCAGCCTGGCGATACAGGTGATCACCGCCCAGACCTCGCGTATCCCCACGCTGGTGTTCGACGAAGTTGACGTCGGCATCGGCGGGCCTACCGCAGAAATCGTCGGCCAGTTGCTGCGTCGGCTGGGCGAACGCGGCCAGGTCCTCACCGTCACGCACCTGCCCCAGGTTGCGGCGCAAGGCCATCATCACCTGTTCGTGCACAAGGTGCGCCACAGCGACACCACCCATACCGCCGTGGCCAGCCTCGGCAAGCGCGAACGGGTCGAGGAAGTGGCGCGCATGCTGGGCGGCATCGACCTGACCAAAGAGTCCCTGGCCCATGCGCGCAAGATGGTGGTGAGCGGTAAGGTCTGAGCCGCCGCACCTCATCATAAGCGCAGCCATAAAGCACAAAGGCGACCCTAAGGTCGCCTTTGTCGTCTGCACGCTAAGAATCGTTACTTTTTCTTACGCACATACAGGACCAGATTGTGGTCCACCAGCTCGTAACCATGCTCGGCCACGATTTCACGCTGGCGCTTCTCGATTTCGGCATCCATGAACTCGATGACCTCGCTGGTCTCCACGTTGACCATATGGTCGTGGTGACCGCCATCTGCCAGTTCAAACACCGCATGACCGCCGTCGAAGTTGTGGCGAACCACCAGACCTGCTGCTTCGAACTGGGTCAGAACACGGTAGACAGTGGCAAGGCCCACGTCTTCGCCCGCTTCCATCAGGGCCTTGTATACGTCCTCGGCACTCATGTGGCGCTGCTCGGCAGAGTCGAGCATCTGGAGGATCTTGACTCGAGGCAGGGTCACCTTGAGACCGGCTTTGCGCAATTCGCTATTTTCAACCATGGTCAGCTTTCTCGCCGATGCTGCTTCGCAGCTTCTCTTAATACGGGTATGATCGGGGTTTACGTTGTCCAGCCAAGATAGTGGAAGTCGCCCACCGATGCAAAACACCAAGCTCTTGCTAACCAGCCTCACCTTCGTGGGACTGCTCGCACTCGCCGGTTGCTCGTTTCCCGGGGTTTACAAAATCGACATCCAGCAGGGCAATGTCGTCACGCAGGACATGATAGACCAATTGCGTCCGGGAATGACCCGACGGCAAGTGCGGTTTATCATGGGCAACCCCCTGATCCAGGATACCTTCCACACCAACCGGTGGGATTACCTCTACAGCCTTCAGCCCGGTGGCGGTCAACGCCAGCAGGAACGCATGAGCGTGTTCTTCAACGAGAACGACCAATTGGTCAACCTGTCCGGCGACTTCATGCCAGGTGTCAGCCGCGACCAGGAAATTCTCGGGGGCAGCAGCAACACCACTGTCAGCCCTGGCGAACAAGGTCAGCAGCCGGCCACCCAGCCTGCAGAAACCCCGGCCAAGCCAGGCTCGGTCGAAGAGTCCATCCAGCGCGAAATCGATACCATCGAAACCACGCCAGTGCCGACCCCGGCCCCGCTCGAAACCCGCTAAGGGCTCGCAGCCACAAAAAAGCCCGGACACTGTCCGGGCTTTTTAATGCCTGACGAACCGTCAGCCGTACAACTGCTTGGCCCGCTGGCAAAACGCGTCCACCAAGGTGTTGGCGGCCTGATTGAACAACGGGCCCAACGTGGCGCGCACGATCGGCCCTGCGTAGTCGAACGACAGGTCCAGGCTGATCTTGCAGGCTTTTTCGCCCAAGGCCTTGAACACCCACACACCATGCAACTGGGTGAACGGCCCCTCCTCCAGGTTCATCTCGATGGACTGCCCAGGCACCAGCACATTGCGCGTGACAAAGTGCTGGCTGATACCACCCTTGGCCACTTCGAGCTTGGCACGCATGTGGGTTTCGCTGGCTTCGAGCACCGTCGAATCGGAACACCAAGGCAGGAATTCCGGGTAGCTGGCCACATCGTTTACCAGGTCGTACAGCGCCTGGGCGGGGTATGGCAGCAGGGCGGAGCGTTGAATATGGGTAGTCATCCAGGCGTCACTTCCAAGGCTGGGTGGCGGTGCTTGAGCAGCATGCCGAAAACAGGTTCTGTAGCTATGACAGTGTTTGCATTGTCCGGTATTCATTCCAGTGGCTCAAGCACACTGAAATCCCATGGCGGATCACCCACGGACTTGCCTATAATGCGGCCCCTATGGCTAAGCAAAAAAAACATCCGACCGGGACCATCGCGCAAAACAAGAAAGCGCGACACGATTACTTCATCGAACACAAGTTCGAGGCCGGGCTGGTCCTGTCCGGCTGGGAAGTAAAAAGCCTGCGGGCCGGCAAGGCACACCTGACCGACAGCTACGTGCTGCTCAAGGACGGTGAAGCCTGGCTGTTCGGCAGCCACATCACCCCGCTGACCACCGCCAGCACCCACGTCATTGCCGACCCTATTCGCTCGCGCAAGCTGCTGCTCAACAAGCGTGAACTCGAGCGCGTCGAAGCCGCCGTGGCGCAAAAGGGTTACACCTGCGTGGCGCTGGCGCTGTACTGGAGCAAGCACCTGATCAAGTGCGAAATCGCACTGGGCAAGGGCAAGAAGGAATACGACAAGCGCGATACGGTGCGCGAACGTGATTCCAACCGCGAGCTGCAGCGCGCCGTGCGGAACAAGGGCAAGGAAGACTAGCCCTACCCGCCCATTCGCGGGTAACGGCGAATGCCCGAGCCGCAGCGTGGCCTAGCGCCCGCTGCGCCGCTCGGCCCTGGCCACCCGCTGGGCTTCCTGATGCGCCTCTTCCAGCACTTCCTGCACATACAGAATGTGCCGGCTGGATACGTCCCGGGCATCGTCCGCCCTGCCTTCGACAATCGCCCGGTACAACTCGCGGTGCTGACTGATCAGCATGTCGCGGGTTTCGCTGCGCTGCTGGTACATGCCGCCGATATTGGTAACCACATTGCGCTTGAGCAAATCGAATAGGCCACGGATGGTGTGCAGCAGCACCGCGTTATGGCTGGCCTCGGCAATGGCCAGGTGAAAGCGCGCATCGGCTGCGCCCTCCTCGGCGCGGGTAACTTCACCCACCCGCGTGTAGCAATCCTGCAGCACATCGAACGCCGCCTTCAGCCGCTCACGGTCAGGCTCGGTGGCGCGCTGGGCCGCATAGTAGGCGCATGACGCTTCCAGTGTATGCCGGAACTCCAGCAGGTCGCGCTGGGCTTCAGGGCTGTGTTCAAGCAACTGCAGCAGCGGGTCGCTGAAAGTGGACCCCAAGGTTTCCGCCACGTAGTTACCACCGCCCTGCCGGCTGATCAGCAGCCCTTTGGCCACCAGCTTCTGGATCGCTTCACGCAGTGACGGGCGCGATACACCGAACTGCTCGGCCAGGGCGCGCTCGGCTGGCAACCGCTGCCCCGAGGTCAGCGTACCTTCCAGAATCATCCCTTCCAACCGATCGACGATGTCGTCGGACAGGCGCCGCTGGCGGACCTGATCAAAAACCATCACATGCTCTCCACAAACCCCGGCAGAAATCCGGGGCCCCTATTCTCGCCGATCCACACCGGGCAAACACCCACCAACAGCGGTTTTCTGCGCCGGATCAACAGCCCGCTCATCGGCACTCGACCAAAGTTTTGCATCGGACAAATTGACACACCCCTGAGCACGCTTTTAACCTAGCGACCAGCCGTTGTAAATTGGTATTACCAATTAACCAAGGCCAGTGCGAAACCAACAACAATTAGGGGCCACCCCATATGCAAACCTGGCAACAAATCTACAGCCCGCTGGGCAGTCTTGGCTTGTCCGCACTGGCGGCGGTCATCCCGATCGTATTCTTCTTCCTTGCCCTGGCCGTGTTCCGCCTCAAAGGCCACGTGGCCGGCAGCATCACGCTCGCACTGTCGATTCTGGTGGCGATCTTCGCCTTCCACATGCCCGTCGACATGGCCCTGGCTGCTGCGGGGTATGGCTTCCTCTACGGCCTCTGGCCGATTGCCTGGATCATCGTTGCCGCGGTGTTCCTGTACAAACTCACGGTCAAGAGCGGCCAGTTCGAAGTGATCCGCAGCTCGGTGCTGTCGATCACCGACGACCAGCGCCTGCAGGTGCTGCTGATCGGCTTTTGCTTCGGGGCCTTTCTCGAGGGCGCGGCGGGCTTCGGCGCACCGGTGGCCATCACGGCCGCCCTGCTGGTGGGCCTGGGTTTCAACCCGCTGTACGCCGCCGGCCTGTGCCTGATCGCCAACACCGCACCCGTAGCGTTCGGCGCCCTGGGTATCCCGATTATCGTGGCCGGGCAGGTCACCGGCATCGACGCCTTCCATATCGGCGCCATGACCGGCCGCCAACTGCCACTGCTGTCGCTGTTCGTACCGTTCTGGCTGGTGTTCATGATGGATGGCCTGCGCGGCGTCAAGGAAACCTGGCCTGCCGCCCTGGTGGCCGGCCTGAGCTTCGCCGTTACCCAGTACTTCACCTCCAACTTCATTGGCCCCGAACTGCCGGACATCACCTCGGCCCTGGCCAGCCTGATCGCCCTGACCCTGTTCCTGAAGGTATGGCAACCCAAACGCGCAATGGTCCAGGCAGATGGCAGCGTTGGCGCTGCCGTGGTGCAGTCCACCGGCAGCCAGCCAAGCCCTTACAGCCTGGGCGAAATCTTCAAGGCCTGGTCGCCGTTCCTGATCCTTACCGTGCTGGTCACGATCTGGACCCTGAAGCCGTTCAAGGCGGCATTCGCACCGGGCGGCGCGATGTACAACTTCGTATTCAACTTCGCCATCCCGCACCTTGACCAGCTGGTGATCAAGACCGCGCCCATCGTCGCAGCCGCCACGCCCATGCCGGCGGTGTTCAAGCTCGACCCGATTTCGGCCACCGGCACGGCGATCTTCCTGTCAGCGCTGATCTCCATGGCGGTGCTGAAGATCAGCCCGAAAACTGGTCTTACCACTTTCAAGGAAACCTTGTGGGAGCTGCGCTGGCCGATCCTGTCCATCGGCATGGTGCTGGCCTTCGCCTTCGTCACCAACTATTCGGGCATGTCGTCGACCATGGCCCTGGTACTGGCCGGCACTGGCGCAGCGTTCCCGTTCTTCTCGCCGTTCCTGGGCTGGCTGGGCGTATTCCTGACCGGCTCGGACACCTCGTCCAATGCCCTGTTCAGCTCGCTGCAGGCCACCACCGCGCACCAGATCGGGGTCAACGACACCCTGCTGGTGGCCGCCAACACCAGCGGCGGCGTGACCGGCAAGATGATCTCGCCACAGTCCATCGCCGTGGCCTGCGCCGCCACCGGCCTGGTAGGCAAGGAGTCCGACCTGTTCCGCTTCACCGTCAAGCACAGCCTGTTCTTCGCCACTATCGTCGGCCTGATCACCCTGGTGCAGGCCTACTGGCTGACCGGCATGCTGGTTCATCACTAAAGTGAAAGGGGCCGGGCGCCTGGTGCGCCCGGCAAACCTCACAAGCCACGCTGCGAGAGCCCATGATCATTTCTGCCTCTACCGACTACCGCGCCGCCGCGCAACGCAAGCTGCCGCCGTTTCTGTTCCACTATGCCGACGGCGGCGCCTACGCCGAGCACACCCTGCGCCACAACGTTTCGGACCTGGCCAGCATTGCTTTGCGTCAACGCGTGCTGAAGAACATGTCCGAACTCAGCCTGCAAACCGAGCTGTTCGGTGAAACCCTGAGCATGCCCGTGGCCTTGGCCCCGGTCGGGCTCACCGGCATGTACGCTCGCCGTGGCGAGGTGCAAGCTGCCCGCGCCGCAGCGGCCCACGGCATTCCGTTCACGATGTCCACGGTGTCTGTGTGCCCGATCGAAGAAGTGGCCCCGGCCATCGACCGGCCCATGTGGTTCCAGCTGTATGTACTCAAGGACCGTGGCTTCATGCGCAACGCCCTGGAGCGTGCCAAGGCCGCTGGCGTGCGCACCTTGGTGTTCACCGTCGACATGCCCACCCCCGGCGCCCGCTACCGCGATGCCCACTCGGGCATGAGCGGCAGAAACGGCCCGCTGCGCCGCGTGCTGCAAGCCATGACCCACCCCGAGTGGGCATGGGACGTCGGCGTGATGGGCCGCCCGCACGACCTGGGCAACATCTCTGCCTACCGTGGCAACCCAACAGGTCTGGCCGACTACATCGGCTGGCTGGCCAACAACTTCGACCCGTCCATATCCTGGCGTGACCTGGAATGGATCCGCGAATTCTGGGACGGCCCGATGATCATCAAGGGCATCCTGGACGCCGACGATGCGCGCGACGCAGTCAAGTTCGGTGCCGATGGCATCGTGGTCTCCAACCACGGCGGCCGCCAGCTTGATGGCGTGCTGTCCAGCGCCCGTGCGCTGCCGGCCATCGCCGACGCCGTGAAAGGTGACCTGAAGATCCTGGCCGATTCGGGCATCCGCAGTGGCCTGGACGTGGTGCGCATGATCGCCCTGGGCGCCGACACCGTGCTGATCGGCCGCGCCTTCCTGTATGCACTGGCCGTGCACGGCCAGGCCGGGGTGAAGAACCTGCTGGAGCTGTTCGAGAAGGAAATGCGCGTCGCCATGGTGCTGACCGGTACCAAGTCCATCAGCGAGATCACCCGCGACTCGCTGGTGCGCGAACTGGGCGCCTGAGCGCCTGCCGACACACCGCCTGAATAACGGGGCACGCGGCGCACCCGATGCCGCGGCCCCGCGAGGAGACTGCATGAGCCTGCCCGCTGCGTTTCTGCGAGATGCCGAGCGCCTGATACCGGCCGAGCGCCGTTTCGACGACCCCACCGCCACCCTGGCCTTCGGCACCGATGCCAGCTTCTACCGCCTGATCCCCAAACTGGTGGTACGGGTGGAGTCCGAGGATGAAGTGGTGGGCCTTATGCGGTTGGCCCAGCGCGACCGCGTGCCGGTCACCTTCCGTGCCGCCGGCACCAGCCTGTCGGGCCAGGCCATCAGCGACTCGGTGCTGATCGTGCTGGGCGACAACTGGAATGGCCGCGAAATCCGTGGCCACGGCGAGCAGATCCGCCTGCAGCCGGGTGTAATCGGTGCCCAGGCCAATGCCTGGCTGGCGCCGTTCGGCCGCAAGATCGGCCCCGACCCGGCGTCGATCAATGCCTGCAAAATCGGCGGCATCGTCGCCAACAACGCCAGTGGCATGTGCTGCGGCACGGCTCAGAACACCTACCACACCCTGGCCGGCCTGCGCCTGGTGCTGGCCGACGGCACGCGCCTGGACAGCGAAGACCCCACCAGCATCGCCGCCTTCGAGCAAAGCCACGCACCGCTGCTGGAGGCACTCGCCCGCCTGGGCCGGGAAACCCGCGCCAACACAGCGCTGGCCGAGCGCATCCGCCACAAATACCGGCTGAAGAACACCACCGGTCTGTCACTCAATGCGCTGGTGGATTACGACCAGCCGCTGGACATCCTGCAGCACCTGCTGGTGGGGTCTGAAGGCACCTTGGGCTTCATCAGTGCGGTCACCTACAACACCGTGCCCGACCACCCGCACAAAGCCAGCGCCCTGCTGGTGTTCCCCAGTGTCGAGAGCTGCTGCCACGCTGTGCCTATTCTCAAGCGCCAGCCAGTATCGGCCGTGGAGTTGCTCGACCGCCGCAGCCTGCGCTCGGTGCAGGGCATGCCAGGCATGCCGCTGTGGGTAAAGGGCCTGTCAGCCAACGCCTGCGCCCTGCTGATCGAGTCCCGTGCCGCCAGCCAGAGCCTGCTGCATGAACAACTGCAGCAGGTGATGGCTTCGATCGCCGAGTTCCCCCTGGAGCAGCAGGTGAACTTCAGTGAAGACCCGGCGGTGTACAACCAGCTGTGGAAAATCCGCAAGGACACCTTCCCCGCCGTCGGCGCCGTGCGCCAGACCGGCACCACCGTGATCATCGAAGACGTGACGTTCCCCGTCGAGCAGCTCGCAGAAGGCGTTAACCGGCTGATCCAGCTGTTCGACAAGCACTGTTACGACGAAGCGATCATTTTTGGCCATGCCCTGGAAGGCAACCTGCACTTCGTCTTCACCCAGGGCTTCAACAGTTCCGAAGAAGTGGCCCGCTACCAGGCGTTCATGGACGACGTGGCGCAACTGGTGGCGGTGGAGTTTGGCGGCTCGCTCAAGGCCGAGCACGGCACTGGCCGCAACATGGCGCCCTTCGTCGAGCTGGAATGGGGCCAGGACGCCTACCAGCTGATGTGGCAGCTCAAGCGCCTGCTGGACCCAAACGGCATCCTCAACCCCGACGTGGTGCTGAGTGAAGACCCAAGCATCCACCTGAAAAACCTCAAGCCGCTACCTGCCGCCGACGCGATCGTCGACAAGTGCATCGAGTGTGGTTTCTGCGAGCCGGTGTGCCCCTCCAAAGGCCTGACCCTCAGCCCGCGCCAGCGCATCGTGATGTGGCGGGACATCCAGGCCAGGCAACGCGCAGGGCTGGATACCCGCCAGTTGCGCGAAACCTTCCAGTACCAGGGCATCGACACCTGCGCCGCCACCGGCCTGTGCGCCCAGCGCTGCCCGGTGGGTATCAACACCGGTGAGCTGGTGAAGAAACTGCGCAGCCAGGCCGCAGACCACCGCAAGGCCGCCGACTGGCTGGCCGAGCATTTTCACACCGCCCTGAGCGGCGCCCGCCTCACCCTGCTTGCCGCCAACACTGCGCGCAAGCTGCTGGGCGCCCCCCGGCTGCGCCGCCTGAGCGCCTCGCTGAGCAAAGCCAGCCAGGGCCGTTTGCCGCAATGGACCCCGGCCATGCCGCAGCCCTTGCGCGCGTTCAGCCTGGGCCCGGCCAGCAACGACGCCCGCCCGCGGGTGGTGTACCTGGCCGCGTGTGTTTCACGGGTGATGGGCCCGGCCTTCGCCGACCAGGAGCAAACCCCGCTGCTGGACAAGACCCGCGCCCTGCTGGAAAAGGCCGGCTACCAAGTGGTGTTCCCCGACAATGCCGACAGCCTGTGCTGCGGCCAGCCGTTCGCGTCCAAAGGCTACCCGGAACAGGCCGAACACAAGCGCCAGGAATTGATCAACGCCCTGCTGCACGCCAGCCGTGGCGGCCTGGACCCGATCTACTGCGACACCAGCCCCTGCACCTTGCGCCTGGTGCAGGACCTGGGGGAATCGCGCCTGGACCTGTACGACCCGGTACGCTTCATCCGCACGCACCTGGTAGACCGCCTGGCGTTCACCCCCCAGGACGCCCCCGTCGCCGTGCATGTCACCTGCAGTACCCAGCACCTGGGCGAGAGCCAGGCACTGATCGACCTGGCCCGGCTTTGCAGCAAACAGGTGGTGATACCAGAAGGCATTCATTGCTGTGGTTTTGCCGGCGACAAGGGCTTCACCACACCTGAACTCAATGCCCACTCCCTGCGCAGCCTCAAGGACGCCGTGCAGTATTGTGGTGAAGGCATTTCCACCAGCCGCACCTGCGAGATCGGGCTATCGACCCACAGCGGCATCGATTACCACAGCCTGGTTTATCTGGTGGACCGGGTGACTCAGGCGCGGTAGGGCCTGTGCAGAGCAGGGATTGTGGGGCCGCCTGGCGGCCCCTCGCCGGCAGCCGGTTCAGCCATACACCGGGTGACGACGGCACAAGGCAACCACCTGTTCACGCACATGGTGGCCCACCTCTTCACTGCGACCGCTTTCCAGGGCATCCAGCACATCGCACAACCAGCCAGCCACCTGCTCGCAAGCCTCGACGTCGAAACCACGGGTAGTCACCGCCGGGGTGCCGATACGCAAACCGGAGGTCACGAACGGCGAGCGCGGGTCGTTGGGTACCGAGTTCTTGTTGGCAGTGATATAGGCACTGCTCAGGGCCGCATCGGCTTCCTTGCCGGTGTAGGGCTTGGCAGACAGGTCGATCAGCATCATGTGGTTGTCGGTGCCGCCCGACACAATCTTGTACCCCCGCGCCTGCAGCACCTTGGCCATGGCCCGCGCATTGGTCACCACCTTGGCCTGGTAAGTGCTGAACTCAGGCGACAGTGCCTCTTTGAATGCCACCGCCTTGGCGGCGATCTGGTGCATCAGGGGGCCGCCCTGGACGCCCGGGAACACCGCAGAGTCGAGCTTTTTGTAGAAGGCTTCATCCTGGCCTTTGGACAGGATCAAGCCACCCCGTGGCCCGCGCAGGGTCTTGTGGGTGGTGCTGGTGACCACGTGGGCATGGGGCAGCGGGTCCGGGTATTCACCGGCAGCCACCAGGCCGGCAACGTGGGCCATGTCCACCCAGAAAATCGCCCCGACCTTGTCAGCGATGGTGCGCATGCGCGCCCAGTCCTTGTAACGCGAATAGGCCGAGAAACCGCCGATCAGCATCTTGGGGCGGGTGCGCAGTGCGATGCGCTCCATCTCGTCGTAGTCCAGCAGCCCGGTTTCAGGGTCCAGGCCGTAGGGCACGATGTTGTAGTGGCGGCCGGAAAAGTTGGCCGGGTTACCGTGGGTAAGGTGGCCGCCCTGGGCCAGGTTCATGCCCATCACCGTGTCACCCGGGCTGATCAACGCCAGGAACACCGCCGCATTGGCCTGGGCGCCAGCGTGGGGTTGCACGTTGGCGTAGTCACACTTGAACAGGGCCTTGACCCGGTCGATGGCCAGTTGCTCGGCCACATCGACGTATTCGCAACCGCTGTAGTAGCGCTTGCCCGGGTAGCCTTCGGCGTACTTGTTGGTCAGCACCGTGCTCTGGATCTGCATCACCAGGGGGCTGGCGTAGTTTTCCGAGGCGATCAGCTCGATATGGTCTTCCTGGCGATGCACTTCATTGTGAATGGCTTTGTTCAGTTCGGGATCGAAAGCGTTGAGGGTAAGCGAGGCGTCGTACATGTGCGTAGGTCCTTTACGGGTATTCAGGCTTGAGGGGACAACAAGCGCGCCATGCGCGCGGCGATATCGTCGATCTGTGCGTCGTCGCAGATCAGGGGCGGCAACAGGCGCACGGTGTTGCCCCGGGTCACGGTGATCAGCATGCGTTGCTCGTCACGGGCTTTGTTGACCAGGTCGGCACAGGGGTGGTCGAGTTCGATCCCGACCATCAGGCCCAACCCACGGATGGACACCACCTGCGGGTGGCTGCCCAGCGCCAGCTTCAACGCGGCCAACAGGCGGCGGCCCGAAGCGGCGGCACGTTGCGGCAGGTGGTCGCGCTGCATGATGTCGAGCACCGTGCAACCCACCCGGCATGCCAGCGGGTTGCCCCCGAAGGTGGAGGCGTGGTGGCCCGGCGAGAACAACTCGGCCGCCTTGCCACGTGCCAGGCAGGCACCAATGGGGAAGCCGTTGCCCAAGGCCTTGGCCAGGGTGATCACGTCCGGTTCGATACCCGCGTGCTGGAAGCCGAACCAGGTGCCAGTGCGGCCCAGGCCGGTCTGCACTTCATCGATCATCATCAGCCAGTCGTGCTCGTCACACACCTGGCGCAGGGCCTGCAGGTAGCCCAAGGAGGCCGCGTGCACGCCCCCTTCACCCTGCACCGGCTCGACCAGTACCGCCACCACATTGGGCGATTGCGCCGCTACCTGGCGCACGGCGTCGATGTCGTCGTAAGGCACACGGATGAAGCCCGGCATCAAGGGCTCGAAGCCACGCTGCACAGCCGGGTTACCGGTGGCGGCCAGCGTGGCCAGGGTACGCCCGTGAAAACTGTTTTCCATCACCAGCACCTGGGGTTGCGCCACCTGGCGGGCGTTGCCGTGCAGGCGCGCCAGCTTCAGCGCCGCTTCGTTGGCTTCCGCGCCAGAGTTGCAGAAGAAGGCCCGCTGCATGCCCGAGAGCCGGCATAACCGCTCGCCCAGCTGTTCCTGCCACGGAATGCGGAACATGTTGGTGGTGTGCAGCAGCACGCCGGCCTGCTCGGCGATGGCCGCCGCGATTTCCGGGTTGGCATGCCCCAGGCTGGTCACCGCCACACCGGCGATGGCATCCAGGTACTCCACGCCCTCCGAGTCCCACAACAAGGCGCCCTGGCCACGGCTGAAGGCAACCGGCTGCCGGGCAGAGGTATTCATGAGGTAAGCAAGTGCAGCGGACATTGCGGGTTTTCCTTAACAGGGGGATCAATGGCTGGCGGTGGCCGCTACCGTGTCATCTACAAGCGGGCGTGCATCGGCGGTCGGCCAGTAATACGCATCGGGCATGGCGCGCGCGCCGAAGATCGCCTGGCCAACCCTAACCACCGTCGCGCCCTCCTCGATGGCGACTTCGAAGTCCCCTGACATGCCCATCGACAGCTCCTGCAGCGACACACCTGCCGGGGCGCTTGGCAGCAGCCGGTCGCGCAACTCCCGCAGGCGCACGAAGCAGGGCCGCACGCGGGTAACGTCGGCAGAAAACAGCGCCAGGGTCATCAGCCCGCGCACCCGTAAGGTAGGGAAGGCGGGCAGCGCCTGTAAAAACGCTGCCACGTCATCCGGCACCAGGCCGTACTTGCTGGCCTCACCCGAGGTGTTCACCTGCACGAACACGTCCATTTCCCGGCCTTCGATACGCAGGCGACGGTCCAGCGCCTCGGCCACGCGCAGGCTGTCCAGAGCCTGGAACTCGCTGGCAAAACGCGCCACCTGCTTGGCCTTGTTGGTCTGCAGATGGCCAATCACCGACCATTGCAGGTCTTGCAGGTCGGCCATGGCTTCCCACTTGCGCTGCGCCTCCTGCACCTTGTTTTCGCCCAGCAGCCGGCAGCCAGCGGCATATGCCAGGCGCAGGTGGGCTTCATCGAAGGTCTTGCTGACCGGCAATAGGCGTACGCTGGCCGGGTCGCGGCCAACCCGCTGGCACGCGTGGGCAATGCGTTGCTGCACCGCTGCCAGGTTGCGGCGGAAGTCTTCCACGCTGTTGGCCTGTGGGTAACGGCCGTGGCGCTCATGCAAGGTCGTGAGGTCTTCGGCGTGCGGGGTCATCAATGGGTTGCTCCTTTGCTGGGGACTGCAACGTGCTCTGGCTGGGCGATAGGGGTTTTGCCCCGCCGTGGCAGCTTGCCGTTGAGCACGGCGTAGGCCACCAGGCCGATCACCAGGCCCCAGAAGGCACCGCCAATCCCGAGCAGGGTAATGTTGGCCGCGCAGGCCAGAAAGGTGATCAGGGACGCTTCGCGGGCTTTCACATCGGCCATGGCATTGGCCAGGCTCCCGCCAATGGTGCCCAGCAGTGCCAGCCCCGCCAGGGTGGTGATGAAGGTGGCCGGGAACGCCATGAACACCGCTGCCAGCGTGACACCGAAAACACCCACCAGAATGTAGAAGATGCCGGCGGCTACCCCTGCGATCCAACGCTTGGACGGGTCTTCGGAGGCTTCCTTGCCCGTGCAGATGGCCGCCGTGATGGCTGCGATATTGAACGCGTGCGAGCCGAACGGCGCCATCAGCAGCGAGCCCAGCCCCGTCACGCCAAGGATCGGGTTGGCACTGGTGTTGAACCCATCATTGCGCAACACCAGCATGCCCGGCATGTACTGCCCGGTGAGGGTGATCAGGAACAACGGCAACGCCACGCTCAACAGCGCATTGAGCGAAAACTCGGGCCGGGTGAACACCGGCGTCGCAAACTCCAGTGCCAGGCCAGAAAAATCCACCCGCGCCTGCATCACCAGGAACACAAGCCCCAACACCAGGATGCCGACCACCGCATAGCGCGCACTGAAGCGTTTGAACACGATGTAGGCGCCGATCAGCACACCGACCAGTACCGGGTCGACGCTCATGCTGGCAAACGCACCGATACCGAACTGCAGCAGGATGCCACCCAGCAAGCCAGCCGCTACCCCCGGGGGGATCAACCGCACGGCCTTTTCGAAGTAACCCGATACGCCCAGCACCACGAACGCGGCTGCCGAAATCATGTACGCCCCCACCGCCTGCGCATAAGGCGTGGTCGCCAGGGCAACGATCAGAAAGGCTGCTGCGGGGGTCGACCAGGCGGTGATGATCGGCTCACGGCTCACCCAGCTGAGGAACAGGCCGGTCACCCCCACCCCGATCGACACCGACCACACCCACGATGCCGTCAGCTCGGGGCTTAGCCCGGCCACCTTGGCGGCCTGGAAGACCAGGATGAAGGTGCCCCCATAATTGACGATCACCGAGATGAGCCCGGCGACGACCGGGTGCAGCAGGTCCCGCAGGCGCAGGGACGAGAGAGGTTGAGTAGATGACATAGGTCTTGGCTCCTTGCTAGACGATGTATCCGGCCACGCTGGGCGGTTATTTATAGCCATTGATTGGCAGGCTTTACCCCTACACTTCAAAGCGGCAGACCAGACCACTTTTCAGGTGCATCAACCCTGACGGCGCGCAAACGCCTGCATGAACGCGCACAAGGCAGCCACCGCGTCCACCGACACGGCGTTGTACAGGCTGGCGCGCAGGCCGCCCACGCTGGCGTGGCCTTTGAGGCCGTGCAGGCCGGCCTCCTCGGCCTGGCGCAGAAAGGCCGCTTCCAGCACCGGGTCGGCCAGGCGGAACGGCACGTTGTTGATGGAGCGATACGGCGCCTGCACCGGGTTGCGGTAAAACCCTTCACTGGCATCGATCACGCTGTACAGCAGGCTCGCCTTGGTCTGGTTGCGCTGATGCAAGGCGTGCAAGCCGCCGCTGCGCTTGATCCACTTGAGCGTCAGGCCGGTGAGGTACCACGGGTAGGTGGCCGGGGTATTGAGCATCGAGCGCGCATCGCTGATACGCGCATAGTTGAGAATGTCCGGGGTAAACGCATGGGCACGCTGCAGCAGCGCCGGGTCAACGATCACCACTGTCAGCCCAGCCACCCCCATGTTCTTCTGGGCTGCGGCGTACACCAGTCCGTGCCTGGCGATGTCGATCGGCTTGGACAGCAGGCTGGAACAGGCATCGCACACCAGCGGCGCGGCGCTCGCCGGCGGGTCGCTGAACTGCACGCCATGCACGGTCTCGTTTTCGGTGTAGTGCAGGTAGGCGGCGTTGGCATTGAGCTGCCAGTGTGCAGGCTGGGGAATGTGGTCGAAGCCGCTGGCCTTGGCACTGGCAACCACGCGTACGTCGCAGTAGCGCCGCGCCGCCTCGATGGCCTTGCCCGACCACAGGCCGGTGTGCACGTAGTCTGCCGTGCCCCTTTCACCTGCCAGGTTCATCGGCACCTGCGCAAATTGCAGCGAGGCGCCGCCCTGCAGGAACAGCACGCGGTAGGCGGCAGGCACCTCGAGCAGTTCGCGCAGGTCCTGCTCTGCCTCTTCTGCCACGGCAGTGAACAGCGGCGAGCGGTGGCTGATTTCCATCACCGACATGCCGGTGCCGGCAAAGTCGAAAAACTCGTCGTGCGCCTGGGTGAGCACTTCCAGCGGCACGGCGGTGGGCCCTGCACTGAAGTTGTGTGATCGTGCCATGTCGAAGGGGCTCCTGTGCAAGCGGTGACCAGGCCGGGCCTGGAGTGGCGAGGGCCAGAGTCTAAGGGTAGACTGGCCTGCTACTACCGGCCAGTTCAAGGATACAGAGCAGACCACATGGCAAAGACCTTCGAGCTGGAAACGCTGAAGATGCGGCTGAACGACGCCGAGTTTCAGCTGCTGGACCTGCATCAACGCATCCAGCGGGCCTTGCGTGCGCTGATTCTGGACGGGGCCCTGAGCCCAGGCTTGAAGTTGCCGTCTACCCGGGTGCTGTCCAAATCCCTAGGCTGTGCCCGCGACACCGTCGAAAACGCCTACGTACAGCTGCACCGGGACGGCTTCGTGGTGCGCCGTGAAGGCGCTGGCAGCTACGTCTGCGACACCTTGGGCATGGAACTGCGCGGTGCCAACCCTCGCCGCCTGAAGGCGCAGGAGGTTCGGCGCAGCGTCACGGACCCTGGCGCAGGCCTCAGCCAGCGCGGGCGGATGATCCTCGACACCGGTGGCGTGCGTGACCAGCAAGTGATCAAGGCCTTTGCCACCGGCCTGCCAGAAACCCGCAGCTTCCCCACCGACGTGTGGGAGCGCTTGCAACGCCAGGTGGTCAAGGACTACCGCGCCAGCGTGCTGCTGCACGGCGACCCTCAAGGGGCCGAGCCCCTGCGCAAGGCCATTGCCACCTACCTGAACCTTGAGCGCGGCGCCAAGTGCTCGCCCGACCAAGTGCTGGTGCTCAGCAGCACCCGCCAGGCGTTGTACCTGTGCGCACAGTTGCTGGTGGACGCTGGCAAGCCGATCCTGCTGGAAAACCCCGGCTACTATGGCGCACGCAAGGCGTTCCAGATTGCCGAAACCAGGGTACTGCCCATCGACGTGGACGAACGGGGTATCCGCACCGACCTGCTGCACGACGACCGCAGCGGTGCCAGTTGCGTGTACGTCACACCGTCACACCAGTACCCCACCGGCGCGACGTTGCCGCTGGAGCGGCGCCTTGAGCTGATCAACTGGGCGGCGCAGAAAGGCAAGTGGATCATCGAAGATGACTACGACAGCGAGTTCCACTACGACGGGCAACCCACAGCCTGCGTGCAGGGCCTGGACAAGTACCAGCGCACGCTTTACATCGGCACCTTCAGCAAGACCCTCTACCCCGGCCTGCGCATGGGCTACATGGTGCTGCCCAACGAGCTGGTCAAACCCTTCGCCTACGCACGCAGCATGATGGACGGCCACACCCCGCAGACACTGCAGCTGACCTTGGCGCGCTTCATGGAGGACGGCCATTACAACGCCCATGTGCGGGCCATGCGCAAGCTGTATGCCGGGCGTCGGTCGATCATGTTCGACGCCATCGGCAAGTACCTCAGTGCAGTGGTCACCGCCGAACTGCCGCCAGGCGGGCTGCAGATCCCCTGCCTGCTCAAGGCCGGCTGGTCCGAGGAAAAGACCATCCGCCAGGCCGCCACTGCCGGTGTTCAGCTGTCCGGCCTCAGCGGCCTGTACGTGGGCGAGCCGAAGCAGCAGGGTTGGCTGCTGGGCTATTCCTCACTGACCGCCTACGAGATCGAAGCCGCCATGTTGCGCCTGGCCAACGCCCTGAAAATCTGACTGGCGGGCTCAGTAGGGCAACCTGAAGCGCCGGGTCAGGTCGCTGATGCCTTCACGAATGGCGTGTTCGGTGCGGATGTCCAGCGAGCCACTGCGCACGCCGCCCAGCATGGCCAGGATCATGTCGCCGATTTCGCGAAACTCGTCAACGCCCATGCCGCGTGACGTGCACGCAGCGCTGCCCAGGCGAATGCCGGAGGTAACCCTGGGCGTGCCGGCATCGCCGGGCACCACGTTGCGGTTCACGGTAATGCCGATGGCCTCCAGCGCAGCCTCGGCCACGTTGCCCGCCAGGCCCCACGGCCGCAGGTCGACCACCCCCAGGTGGGTGTCCGTGCCCCCCGACACCACCAAAAGCCCGCCCTCGGCCAGGCGCCCACACAGGGCCTGGGCATTGGCCACCACGGCATGGGCATAGGGGCCGAAGCCCGGCTGCAACGCCTCGCCCAGCGCCACCGCCTTGGCCGCCACCGTATGCATCTGGGCCGCCCCCTGCAAACCCGGGAACACCGCCGCATCGATCTTGCGCGCCAGGGCCTGATCGCTGCACAGAATCATGCCGCCACGGGGCCCGCGCAAGGTGGCGTGGGTGCTCAGGGTGGTCACATGGGCATGGGGCACAGGCGACGGGTAGGCGCCACCGGCAACCAGCCCGGCCACATGGGCGATGTCGGCCATCAGGTACGCCCCCACGTCGTCGGCAATGGCGCGAAACCGCGCAAAGTCCAGCGCCCGTGAATACGCCGCGGCGCCCGCGATGATCAGGCGCGGGCAATGCTCCCGGGCAATTTGCTCCACTTCGTCCATGTCGACCCTGTGGGTAACCGGGCTTACCCCGTAGCTGATGGCATTGAACCAGCGCCCGGAGACATTGAATGCGGCGCCATGGGACAAATGGCCGCCGGCCTTCAGGTCCAGGCCCAGTATCTTGTCTTCCGGCGCCAGCAATGCCAGGAACACAGCCTGGTTGGCCTGGCTGCCCGAATGGGGTTGCAGGTTGGCGTGGGCGCAATCGAACAACAGCCTGGCCCGCTCGATGGCCAGGGTTTCAATGGCGTCGGCATTGCCGCAACTGGCGTAGTAGCGCCGCCCAGGGTAACCCTCGGCATACTTGTTGGTGAGCACCGAACCCTGGGCCTCCAGCACCGCGCGGCTGACCATGTTCTCGGCGGCGATCAGCTCGATGGAATGCAACTGGCGCTGACGCTCGGCATCAATGGCCTGCCAGACTTCACCGTCCACCTGGGGCAGCGCAGCACCACTGACGCCGGGCAGTGCCAAGCCCTCCCGATAAGCGAAACGCGGCATGCTCACTCCTTGTGTAAACGCCCAAAAACTCGCCGCCCTACCCTAGCGGCTCAGGGTGCCTGCGCCCCTACCAGTTCGGGCCGGTGTTGCAGACCACCGCCGAGGGTACTGCTGCCACACGTCTAGCCAGGGGCTGGCGCGAGCGCCATGCAGCCAGCTTAAGTGGTCTGGTTTGGGTCGCAGTAATGGACTACCGCGCAAGACCGTTGCCTCTTTAAGCTCTGCGCCGGTTTTGCCCTGCTTACCACACAGGTTTCGCCATGACGCTTCGTATCGGGTTATTACCTCAAGTCGCCGCTGCTCACTTCGTCAGCCACCTGCACATCATGGTGCTGGCAGCGCTGTTCCCGCTGCTGCCGGCGTTCTTCCAGGTGGACTATGTGGAACTGGGCCTGGCCTTGAGCCTGTTCAACATCGTGACGGCACTGGTACAGGCCCCCATGGGGTTTGCCGTGGACCGCTTCGGTGCCATGCGCCTGTTGCGGGCCGCGCTGGCGCTGGGCAGCAGCAGCCTGCTGCTGATCGCAGTGGCGCCCAGCTATTTCTGCCTATTGCTTGGCATGGGCCTGGCCGGGGTCGCCAACGCCATCTACCACCCCGCCGACTATGCATTGTTGTCGCGTCATATCGACCCGGCCTATATCGGCAAAGCGTTTTCGGTGCACACCTTCGCAGGTTTCCTGGGCGCTGCCGTGGCCCCGGTGTTCCTGTTGAGCGTTGCCGTGGCCAGCACCCCGGCCATGGCGTTCGCGGCGGCAGCACTGGTGGGGTTTGCAACCTTGGCGGTGCTGTGGGTGCAAGGCTCGGCGCTGCCGCAGGCCACCCACGTGCAATCGGCCACGCCTGCAGGCCAGCCTACGGTAGGCCGCCTGGCACTGCTGTCACCGATGGTGGTTAGCCTCACCGTGTTATTCGTATTGCTGAACCTGAGCACCGGCGCGATCGAAAAGTTTTCTGTCGCCGCCTTGATGCAAGGCCAGGGCGTCGCCCTGAACTGGGCCAACTCGGCACTCACCGCTTTCCTCTTCGCCAGCGCTTTCGGCGTGCTGGCCGGTGGCACGCTGGCCGACCGAACCCAACGCCACGGCGTGGTGGCAGCCAGTGCATTTGCCCTGGCGACCCTGCTGATGATGCTGGTCGCCAGCGCGCGCCTGAACGAGCCGGCACTGCTGGTGGTGCTAGGGGTGACGGGGTTCCTGACCGGGGTGATAGCCCCCTCGCGTGACATGCTGGTACGCGCTGCCGCCCCAAAAGGTGCCGAAGGTAAAACCTTCGGCATCGTTTCGACCGGTTTCAATATCGGCGGCACCCTCGGGCCGGTCGGGTTTGGATGGCTGCTGGACCAGGGCCACCCCACAGGGATTTTCTGGGGCAGCGCAGCCTTCATGGGCCTGACTGTTGCAGTGACGTTACTGCAGGAGCGAGCCCTGGCCAACAACAGAAAAACAAGAGCACTACAACTCACTTATAAATGATTCATATCAACAAGCGCACGCTGTTTATAACGCACACTTGAAGGGCGCCGCCCTGCATATATTGCGTTATTGCACGCTGCATTCGCGTGTCCGTGAATGTGTTGTACCGGCACGTTCCACAATAACACACACAACCGAAACGCCTGGAGCTTAAACATGGAAGTTAAGAGTTACACCACCGACGACGCCGTGGGCAATATGCTGTCCAAACTGGCCACGCTCTGGAAAACCCGCGCAGCTGTGAACCAGCCGCAGCCGGACTACTGGGGCCTGGCATTCGACCCCACAAAGAATGACTTCAGCCTGTCGTTGCTGCCATTCCGGCATCACCAGGCGTGGCGTGAAGCGCCAGAAGCATTGAAATCCAAATGCCTGTCCTATGCGTGGGGCATCTACAACCTCAAAACCATTTATATCGAATGCAATGTGGTGGTGCCCGCCTGCGAAGACATTATCAAAACCCCGCCACACAGTAATAACCGCACCTTGCTGCAAGATGTCATGTCCCAGGCCATGCTCGACGAAGCATTGCACACGCGCATGTCTATCATGGCCTGCAATTATATTTATGACATGCGCAAACTGGCGCCGCTGGACTTCAGCGCCTTCAACCTGGTGACCTGGCGCGAAGCCCTGCTGGCCAATTGCACGGCCGAGTGGGAACGCCGCCTGACCCGCTTCGGCATCGCTTGTGCCAGCGAAACGCTGATTACCGATTACCTCAAGACCATGGCAGAAGACGCCAGCATCCAGGCGGTCTGCCACGAAGTCACCCGCACCCACGCCATGGACGAATGGAGCCATTCGAGCGTGTTCAGTTTTGTCGCGTCCGACATCGTCCACGGCCTGAGCCGCACAGAACGCCAGTACCTGCGCTCGGTCATCCTGCGCACGGTGCAGATGTTCGCCAACAACGAAATGGGCGCCTGGTCCAAGGTGTTCTCCATGCTCGATTTCCCGCATGCCAACGAGATTCTGCATGACGTGGGCGACAACAACGAAATCAGTGTGTACACCGATTCGCTGCAGGCGCTGGTCGATCGCATCGGCCTGGCCGGCAACGGCCTGGACAGTGCAGAGCTGGCAGTGGAGCAGTTGAATGAAAGGGCCAGCGCATGAACCCGACCTTCAAGGCGCTGTGCGAGCAGGTGCACAGCGAAACGGCCCAGGTGAAGGTGTTCAGCCTGCGCGTACTCGATGCCCCCCGCAATTTCCTTGCACGCCTGGAGCCGGGCAGGCACGTGGCCCTGCAAGCTGCAGACATGGCTGGCACGCCCCAGCAGCGCCTGTACTCGATTACCCACAAGTCGGCGGACGACCGGTTCGAAATTGCGGTAAGGCGCGAAGGGCATGGCGGGGTTTCGGACCATTTGCACGCGGCGCTGCAGGCTGGGTCAAGCATTTCGCTGCAGTGCGTGGAGGGGGACATCACCGTGGCATCCCTGGTCGGGTGCCGGCAGGTCGGCATGCTTGCCGGCGGTATCGGTATCACCCTGCCGCTTGCCCTGCTGCGCGGGTTTGCGCAACGGGCACAAGAAGGTCTACCCGTACCGCAGGTCAGCCTGCTGCTGTGCGTGCCATCCACCGCCGAGCTGCCTTTCCTGCACGAGTTGCTGGCACTGGAGCTGACCCAGCCATGGTTCGCCCTGCAGGTGTTCGTCACCCGCGAAGCCATCACTGGCAAAGGCCACTTCAGCGCAGGCCGCCCACAAGCCAACGACCTGAAGCGGCTGGGTAACCCAGACAGCGTGGTGATCTGTGGCAGCCATGGCTTTGCCTTGGGCATGCGTGAGCATCTGCAAGCCGAGCTGCCAGCCAGCCGGCTGCTGATCGAATCGTTCAGCGCACCGGTAGCACCCGTGGCGGCTACACCGGGTAGCGAGGCAAGCGACACCCTGCGCCTTCACATGAAGCACACCGGCCAGGTGCTGGAGCCGCCTGCCGGCAAAAGCTTGCTGGAGATGCTGGAGACCAGCGGCATCGAGGTGCGCAGTGTGTGCCGGGCGGGCATCTGCGGCCATTGCCGGCTGAAGGTGTCGGAAGGGGAATACACGCTGGAGCCCGATTTCTGCCTGACCGACAAGGACAAGGAAGAAGGCTGGGCGCTGGCCTGCTGCACCTTCCCAACGTCCGGCACCCTCAAGGTCGACCTCAACGCCTCGGCCTAGACTGCAACCGCCGCTCTCTCAACCACAGGATTTTCCATGAAGACTGCAATTGCACTGCGCCACATCCATTTCGAAGACGTTGGCACCCTGGATACGGTGCTGGCCGACGCAGGCTACGCCCTCACCTATCTGGACCCAACCGTCGATACCCTCGACGGCGAGCAGGTGGTGAAGGCCGACCTGCTGATCGTGCTCGGCGGCCCTATCGGGGCCTACGACGAACAGCTCTACCCCTTCCTGCATGACGAGCTGAGACTGGTACGCCAGCGCATCGAGTGCGGCAAGCCCATGCTCGGCATCTGCCTGGGTGCGCAGTTGATCGCCCGCGCCATGCACGCCAAGGTGTACCCCATGGGCGTCAAGGAAATCGGTTTTTCGCCGTTGACCCTGACCGCAGCCGGCCAGGATTCTCCCCTCGCCGCCCTGCAGGGCACCCCCGTGCTGCACTGGCATGGCGACCAGTTCGACGTGCCGGAAGGCGCGCAGTTGCTGGCCAGCACCCCGGTTGGCGCACACCAGGCGTTTGCCGTGGGCAATACCATTCTGGGCCTGCAGTTCCACCTGGAGGCCGATACCACCCGCATCGACCAGTGGCTGGTGGGGCACGCCAGTGAGCTGGGCCAGGCCGGCATCGACCCGGTTGCGCTGCGCGCGGCCGCCAAGGGCCTGGAAGGCCGCCTGAGCCTTGCTGCAGGCCGCGTGATGCAGGCGTGGCTGAGCAACCTGCCTACCCGCTGAAACCCATTACAAAAAACCGTCTAGGATGAGGAGCTGAAGATGATCGTTGTACTGTTCGAATTGCAGGCATTGCCAGGCCAGGGTGAAACCTACGTAGACCTAGTCAACAAGCTCACCCCGTTGCTGCAGCCGATGGAGGGCTTTATTTCGGTGGAGTGCTTCCAGAGCACACTGAACCCCAAAAAGGTGATGTCGGTAACCACCTGGCGCGATGAAGAAGCCGTGGTGCAATGGCGCAACGTCACCGCCCACCTGTCGGCCCAACGCGCCGGCCGGGACAAGATCTTCGACGACTACCGCGTGCGCGTCACCTCGGTGATCCGCGACTACGGCCTGCGCGATCGCGAGCAGGCACCCTACAACGTCGTCGTCGACGGCGAACGTGCCTCGGCCTGCCCGGTGGCTTGAATGGCTGGTGGGTAAGGAGAGTGCAGGTAGGACGGTCGCTTCCTTTGGCCACTCAAGCACCCCGCCAACAGGATTGAACTGTTGGCGAATGGCCACAGTCCACTTTTACAGGCCCACCTACCAGAGGCCACAGAGGAGACTCCCATGAAAGGTACCGCGCTTTCGGCCCTGTTCGCGGCCGCTACCCTGCTGGCCTCGCCAGTCTTCGCAGAAGACCTGTGTGCCATCAACCTGCAGAAAATCAATGACATGCAGCCTACTGCCGGCAGTACCCCTGAAACCTTCGATAAAGCTGTAACCGATCACGTCGACAAGGCCAAGCAAGCCCAGGCCAATGGCGACACCAAGACCTGCATAGAGATCACCAGCAAGGTACTTAACCGTCTCGAAAAAACCGACAAAGGCAGCGGCTCGAGCAGCGGCGGCGCCTGATGCAGCGCGTGGGTGGCCGGTCTGGTGGTCGACGGCGCCCGCGCAATGCCGTATACTCGATTCCACGTGCCGTAAGGTACGTTAGCTAGAGCTAGTGTGGGGCCGATTAGGATTCGACGCCGGTAGCGAAACTCTAGGTGCATGCCGAGTTGGTAACAGAACTCGTAAATCCACTGTTGCAACTTTCTATAGTTGCCAATGACGAAAACTACGAGGGCTACGCTCTCGCTGCGTAAGCAGCTGAGCCCGCTCTCCTGGTAGCTTCGGCTCCAGCAATCACCAGGGGATGCCTGTAAACCCGAAGTGATTGTCATACAGAACAGGATCGTCGTGTAGCACGTTGGGGGCAAAGCGACTAAAACTTACCCAACTCGTCCAAAGCACCCTGCCCGTCGGGCGGCTGCGGATTAACTCAATAGACACGGCTAAGCATGTAGTACCGACAGCGGAGTACTGGCGGACGGGGGTTCAAATCCCCCCGGCTCCACCAAATCAAAACTCAGAAAGCCCCGGAATCGCTAGCGAATCTGGGGCTTTTTGTTTATGCCCAATCGCAGCGTCCCACACTTCGTCCCACACGGTGTATTCCACTCAACATGCTCCAGCTTCCTAAGCGGAAGGATGCCGGTTCGCACCATCGCTGGGCGGCGAAAATTTCCCAATTTGAACACCAATAGCCCTTGATGGGTAGCGTTGATGCAGGTGCCATAAGTGGGGCTCGTGCACTACTAGCATTCGTCTCTTCAGTCGCTGACCCGAAGGGGCTCGACTGGCTAGCCAGCGCGGATCCTCGCTGCCCGTTGTATAGGCGTCTTCGAGTTCCTCTTTACGACGACAGATGCTGCCTGTAGATGCGTTTACCTCCATAAAGCAAATGCCTTTGGCTCCGCCCCCCCCTACACCCTGTGATTCGGTGTCCTACAAGCAGATGGCCACGACTGATGCTGGCAGCTATGATGCCAGATTGGTGGCCCTACCCCTTTTTTCAGCATCATGGCCATTTCATTCGTCAACGACACGGTTTAGTGGACGCCTTCCAGCTGGCCCACAGCCTTACATGAAATCTGAAGGATCTGATTTATGCGCCGCACCGGTACCTTGAATTTTTTTGAAATTGAGAAATGTGGGTTGTACGGCTTCGTTTCAGATAATTGCTACGGGCTTGAAGCGGACGTTGTGCTAGAGGCGATTAAAAACTGGGTCGGCGGGAGATCCTTCAAAACCACGGTACCCTGGGATGACTCGGCAAAGTCCAAGAGTGTCAATTGCTATTGTCATGATGTATACAAAGATGAGACAACTGGCGACTTTCTTTTCGTTCTATGGAAGTCAGATCCAGACAATGACAGGTCAATGGTTGGTGTAAAGTTAGATAGCGGCGGCAACCCCAGCAAATTCCTAAAACCTGACTCAGAGCATGACCAAGAAGACGTTATATGGGGCCACCCAAGCTATTACTGGTTCATCCCAAGCAAAAATTACATGGTCTCAATAAAATTTGACAACTCCCGTTGCGACTCTGACATGGTTCATGAGTGGGTAAATGGATGTGTTAATTTCAGGGTTAAGTTCCCCGGCATTAAAACCAAAGAACAAGTAATGGCTTCCGGCAAGGAAAAATCATTTACTCGAGTCTATTTTGATATTAAACGAGAAGTAATAGAAGCCATCGAGGATGCTGCCAATGCTGTTGGCGGCGCGAATAAAAAAGCCGCGAATGAGAGCGAAGCCAAGAAAGATGATGATGAGTTCAAATACAAGGTCACCTTCAAGTTCAAAGCCGCGCTTAAAATCTTCTCAACCACAGAATCAAAAATAAACGAAATCGCAGAAACCACTAAATACGTACTGAACAGAAAACTTGTTCCGACCTATGCGAAAGATGAAGTTCTCGAAGGCTGGGTCGGCGGTCTCTCGAAAATCCCTGTAGTAAATAAGTTGTTTAGCCGTCCCGCCCAGAAGGTTAAAGAAAATCTTAAGGTTGAACTTAAAATAGAAACATCACCATCCAGGGCAGAGATTCTTGACATTATTGCCTCCAGTGGAGATGTAGATGCAGATGGCTGGGAAAAAGTCGGATTCATGGATCAAAATTCACGTGTTACCTGGGCTCAAGAATACCGCCTAACTGACTCCATCTCTGTTGAAGATGATGGTAACGATGTAATTCCAGCGGCCACCCTCTTCAAGTATTTGTCACCTAAACGGTCGGAATATATCGCTAGTATCGCTAGGCAGAAAAAGCTGGAGGAAGAGGCTAAAGCAGCCCTTGAGGAAGCAGACAGGATGGCACTCGCTGCGGAAGAGGAACCTTCAGTGGAGGCGGAAAGTGCGAAAATCGCTTGAGTGGGCTCTTTATCTGAGTGTGCCGCTTTTGCTTTTTGGCATAATATTAGCCTTGGTAAAATGGTCAGGCATTACGGTCAGCTATGCAGACGTAAAAGATTATAGCGGCGCTCTCCTCAATGTATCGGGCTGCGTGTTTACTATTATGGGCATATGGGTGGCCTACCTTTATCCTGATGCCTTGGTACGCATAACAAGCGATAACATTACAAGCGCCGACTTTAGTGAGGCACAAGAAAACTCTGCCAGATTAAAAACGATGGTGGGCAGTATTATTATTTCCGCCCTTGTCGCTATGGCAATGATTTACGTCCTACTCGGCAAGACCTTAATTGCAAATACAGACTTCTACGAAGCCCATCGCTTAAACATTAAAGCTGCAGCAGTTACAGTGGTAATTTATGCCACTTTACTTCAGACGCTATCTGTCTTTTATGTTATCCGTTCAAATTTTTTATTTCTCATTGAGTTCCACGAGAAGCGAGTTAAGCGAGAACGAGAGGATGATGTCTAACTCTTCGCAGCTGTGAGAGTTGCGGCCACCCCTGGTTCTTGGCAGGTCAAGAGCAAGGCGCGAGGCCGCAGCCCGCGCAACGCAGTGAGCAGGAACGGGCGAGTGCATTGGCGAATGCGTACTCTTGACCATACCCAAGATCGTAAACTTCTCGAAGGGTATGGGGTTCTTCCCCATGCCCTTCGCATCTAGGGCGATCCCTAGGCGGTGGCGCCGAAGGGGCGCGACTTTGATTTTCCAGGCTGCTGGCGAACGTAACATTGGAACAATGTGTAGTGAGTTACACGTAGTGTCACTGGCGGGGTTGCACAGGTCTTTGCTCCATTTGCATACTAATGGGACAACAACAAGAGCATCCGGAGTTGCCGTCAATGAAACATCCTGCCCCCCTACTCTTGCCTCAAAATCACCGCCTGGTGCTAGCCCAGGCATGTTCAAATTTCCCTGGAAAAAAACTTGACGAAGTGATCACCAGGGCACTATGCGATATTCCCAAGGATCAGTCTACTGCTGACCTCTATGAAATTCGCCGAACAGATGTTCCTAGGGCATTTGATGCTTTGCTCAAGCTACAGAACACGGGTTTAGCACACAGGTACATTGAGGTTGATCAAAATGAATTTTGGGAAGTGCTACGGATCGAGGTAACGCTTCTGGATGCCATTTTGCTTGCCCTAGCAATGATACTAGATATTATCAAAAAGTTTCTTGCATCGGACACTGCTAGCAATGGGGAGCCTAAAACCATAGTAGCGCCTCCGCCACCAGCTCAACCTTTTGAGAAACCATATATACCCACCTGGAAGCGCGGAACCTTTAGAGTAGGTTTTGATGGGCCATACATATGAGTTACGCGATTTTACGCACTAAAAAGCTAAAGAGCTTTGGCGCGGTCGCACGTTCGGCCCGTCATACTTTTCGAGAACAACCCACACCTAACTCAGACCCAGCTATGCGAGGCCATAATCGCACAGTCGGGGCGCATGGTACGGGCAGTTTGCTGCAAGCTATGAAAAGAAGGCTTCCGGACAAACGAAGACGCGATGCGGTACTCTGTATTGAATACCTGATCACAGCATCACCTGAGGCATTTATGCGCCATGGAGGGCACCTAGATGACCTCGGGAGCGGATATTTTTCTGACGCACTGACCTGGCTTAAAAAACGTCACGGGGCAGAGAATGTCGTCAGTTCGACTGTCCACCTGGATGAATCTACGCCTCATCTAGTGGCTTATGTAGTACCTCGCACAAAAGACGGGCGATTATCATGCCGGGATTTTCTCGGGGGTGTCACTAAACTTCGGAAGATGCAAAATGAATTCCATGCCGCCTGTGGCTCCACGCGTGGCCTGGAGCGTGGCGTGATTGGCTCAAAGGCTAAACACGAAGATGTGGCAGCATTTTATACTGTAATGAAAGCAACCGGGGCAGCACCAGAGTTAGGTTTTAAAGACTATGCTGCGGCTGCGTTCGGTAAAAAAACCAAACTCTGGCTTCAGGCTGAGAATGTAGCAAAGGCCAACGCTTCGTGCGCAGCCAGGGAGCCCAGACTTAGGAAAGCTACACGCTCAAGGCTTCGAACATTACAAAACATAGCTGAAGAGTTGAAATTAAAACAACAGATCGCTGTACACCAGGAGGTCGAACATGGAATGCAAGAGTTCAACCTAAAGCAGCGATCTAATGCTTTGGCGCTCCGCGAGATGGATATTCAGCTTGCGGAAGGTAACATATTGTCGCTGGAAGTGGAGCGGGACACCCTGGCTCGTCGATTGGAATTGATTGAAAACCGGGAAGCTACCATGCAACAGACCCGCTACAGGGCCAGAACTTATGGCGATTCGCCCTCACTAGGCTAGCCAAACGTATGCATCATAAGCATTTCGAGATATTTCACCTCATGCCTGATTTGAGGGAGCGCCTTATCCAAATATTCAGGCAGAATCCCCTTTACATTTGCCAACTCGGCTTTAATTCGAATAGTTTTATTAATTTTTTTGATGATGCATGAGTCACGCACCGATGCGCCGTTTTCAAAAGCGACGCCGATGGATAGCCAAAAAAAGTAGTCCTCCATCAACCCCACCTTCTTAAAATCTCCAGCCCAGTCCCAGCAAATTTTTTTGGCCTGTTCGTCTTTCGGGAAAGATTTCATGTGCATTGCCCCTGGTGATTATTGGTTGCTACTGATCGTGATTTGTCGAAGGTGCTCAGGATGAACCATGAGCTCCCCCTTGGAACATTATTAATAACTGTAACCTACAGCTATTTGGCCTTTTCAATCTTGTACCTACCACGAGTTCTAACGATATGAGTACCTATTTTTAGCCCTACCGCACTAATCGTAGCCTCGCCATAAACTCCTACGCCCGCTTCTTTAACAATCATAATCGGTGCTTCGCCATCCTGAATGGCAATCAAAAAATCATTCTCAAGGAGAAACTTAAGGCCTAAGGGCTTTCGCCAGATCTTCTCAATCACAATACCCGGCACTTCACCACTCAAAGACTTTAACTCCTCAAGACTGAGCTTGTTTACCGCACGCAGTAACGATAAAACGTTTTTAACGCCAAATGTTTGATATTGCCTAATGCGCATTGCCTTCAGAGCAGCCCGCACCCTTTCCCCGTTTCGGATCGACGCCAAGTCAGAGTCCTCACGCGCGCTGTCTACGACACCATCAATCATTTCCCCGGATACAGCCAGGTCAAACCCCTTAGCCAAATATTTGAAAATATAACTGGAAGCGCTACCAATTTCGGGGTCGCCGACCTCGAACTTAACCTGCCCGTATTCGGGAAATTGCCTCCTGCAACTCTCAGTGAAAACATCAACTAGAGTCGGCTCAATGAATACCAGCAAGTGCCAATGTACGGATCCATCTTTATGTGTCTCTGCCGTCCTGATGCCAAAGTATGTGTATATGCCACTTTTCACACCCCTCTTACTTAGAAGCGCTCTGACTCTCGACCAAGCGGACAGGATGTAGGTATGACTTGCTCTTACTCCAAGGTCGGCGTCATAGCTGCACTTCCCTTTCAAAGGATTAGGATGGAACTTTGGCGGGGCAGTCAAGGTAACAAATAACCACCCCATCCCACAGTTATCTGCAATGGCCTCGAAGTTTTTTGATACCCAATAAAGTTCGTTAAATCTATTTGCCGCTGCCTTTTGCGCCAGTTCTGACAACGCGATACAGTCTCCCGTAGCGGTATTGCATATTACCTGCCCTGACAAATACCTTTCGACTTCGACCTTCTTTTCTCTGGCCTTGATAACAGTTACATCAGAAGCATAAAGCTCGGCCCCAGATTCGGAACCCCCCACCATCTTATTTCTGGCTTCGTAATCAAGCCTTGCCAAATCAGCAGCGCCTTGTAGCCTTCTCCTCCACAACTTTCTAGATTGCAACTTAGCAATCACTGCCTCAGGTGTAGCCCCCGAAACTATAACGCCATAGAACCGAGTATCAAATTTGTATTCCCGACCTTGTCGCCTTACGCTGCCCTCTGGAGAGTTAGTAAAGTGGTTAGAGATCCTAATTGATAGATAGGATACTTGCTTCGACGTGAGGAGGTGCAAGGGCGGGAGCTTCCCGGGCGTTATAGTCAGCCCGATGTCAAAATCAAAAAGCTCCGAAGACGCTACGTCTTTTACATCTGGCACACGAAATCCTTTTTACAGCTATATCCTCCCTGATTTCTATGACGCATGCGTACACCATCATGGTATCGACGCATGCAGCTAGGATTGATATCCCTAGCGAATTTGTTTATAGATTTATCTAACGCCGACTCTCTCGGTGACGAATGAACGCCTCCACTTCCTCGTCTACCCATCGACTTGCACTGCCGATCTTGATCGGAGCCGGAAACTCTCCGCTCCTGATCATGGAGTAAACCTTGCTTTTACCCGCCTGGAGCCTTGCAGAGACATCGCGCATTCGCAAAAGTGAAGCCATCTGTGTTTCCTAAAGTCCGCCGCAGTCCGGCGGCATGGATTCTCAGAAAAAAATGAGCTGTCGTAAATCTTTTTCTTGACATCGGTATGTTTTTAGCATACCGATAAATGTCAGAAACGATTGAATTTAGCGGACGATCAGAGGATGACCGTTCGTCGGATTTTCAATTTCACTCAGCCCAGACCCCTCTGCCGCCTCACCCGGCAGAGATTCGTCGCCCTTCACGAGGTAGCTGCTCCACAAGCGCATCGCGTCACGGCGCTTTGCATAGAGGTCGCCTCTCCTGTAAGCAGCCTCAACCTCATCACTGATCCCATGCGCCAGCGCCATCTCTCTCACTTCACGCGAAACCTCGTGCCGCTCACTGAGATAGTCCGTGAACGTTGATCTGAAGCCATGAACAGTAATGTCATGCTGCCCCATTCGCTCTAAGAGGGCGATCATCGTGCGGCCGCTCATTTGTTTACCGCTTTTTTGCCCAGGAAAAACCAGTCGAGCGTCCAGGCCTCTTACGGCTTGAAGGATCGATAGCGCTTCATCGGTCAATGGCACGCTGTGCTCTAGAGCCATCTTCATACGACTTGCCGGAACTTTCCAAACCCGGTTTGTCATGTCGATCTCACTCCATTGAGCCCCTAAGACTTCGTTTGTTCGAAGAGCCGTATGTATTGTGAACTCTAATGCACGTGCGCTGAGAGCCGTCTGGGCGGCCAGTTCAACCATGAAGGTCGGCAGCATATCTACGTGCATGGCAGGGTGATGAACCACCCGTTTTTTTTTCGGCTTAGCCGCCAGCAAGGTACTCAGATGCCCACGCCAACGGGCTGGATTTTCTCCGTCCCTGTACCCTCGGGCCTTTGCGGAATCAAGGACATTTTCAATACGGCTCCTAACCCTCGTCGCCGTTTCGGTGATCGTGTTCCAGATAGGCTCAAGGATCCTAAGAACATCATCTGTGGTCACTTCGGCCACATCTTTTTTGCCGATCACCGGAAACGCGAACCGCTCAAGGGTGTTCGTCCACTGCCACGCATGCTTTCCGTTCTTCCAGCTGTGCCTGTGCGCGTCGATATAGGCCGTTGCGCACTCTTCAAACGTTCGCCTGCCTGCCAGGCGTTTAGCCGCCTTCTCTGCCTCGCCTTTCCGATTTTCCACAGGATCAACACCGCTCCGAGCGAGTCGTTTCTGCTCGACCGCCATGTCCCGAGCCTCCTGCAGACTCACCGCAGGATAACCTCCGAGCCCTAAATCCTTCCTCTTACCTCCAACCTGGTAGCGGAGAACCCATGACTTCGATCCCGACTCCCTCACAACAAGCCGCAGTCCGTCTCCATCCTCGTATGACCCCTTATCAACCAGCTTCTTAATTTTCAGCGCTGTCAGCTTGCCCAAGGTGATTCTCCATATCCCACATTTAGTCCCACATTTTTTCGCGGATTGGAACGTACCACAATGGACAGGAATGGCAAATAACTGCTTTGAAAACCAGTAAAATCAATAGGTTAACGACAATTTTGGACGTCTGCGGATTTAGATTGCAATCCCCCCGGCTCCACCAAATTCCAAAAAGAAGACGCCCTCGGGCGTCTTTTTTTGTGCCTGACAATTGGGCTTGCCGACGTAGAAAAATCAGATTTTGGCCCTTTCGTGTAGGCCGTTTCCCAAAGATACTCCGTGGGCCTGTTTTCCGTTGCGGTCGGTTTTTCGGGGTTTTAGTCTCGGTCGGTCGTTGCATATCAACGATACGACTTTGACAGGTCGCGACGGTAATCAACAAAACAGCCGCCCTTATGGCAGCTGTACGTGCGGGCACGCTTGCGTGCGCCGGAACTTGTTGTTTCCGCCGGTCTGTCAACCCACGTACAGCTGCCACCCTCTGTTTGACAGCAGCCGGTGACGGCCCTGCAAACGGAAGCAATCTTGATGAAAATAGTCCCCGATCCGCCACATCACCGCTCATTGGCCAACGATGACAGCTTGCGCACAGTGGGTAAGACGGTGTTTTATCAGGGTGAAAACCACACCCACGCCCTGTTCCGCATAGAACCCGGCATCCCCTGCCAGAGCGCCCGTGAACAGGCCTCCGAACTATGGGCTACGCCCGTGACCTGACCATCGACGGGCTGATGGAGGACAAACCCAAGCTGATCTGGGCAGCGCATTATCTCTGCGCGCTGGGCAAGGCGCTGCTGGACGATGCTGAATTGGGCATGATGCAGCGCGCTCCCGGTAATCCCTGATCGAACCCTGATTGCGTTGGGGCTGCGTTGCAGCCCATCGCGACCTGCGGTCGCTCCTACGGGTGCGGTTGCAGGCCTGCTACTGTAGGAGCTAGCGCAGCTCGCGATGGGGTGCGGAGCGCCCCCGGCGATCTATGACCAAACGCCGACGGTGCTATCGGTCGCTCCCACCCATCAACCCCTCAAACGCCTTATCAAGCACCCGCCCGGCATCCGCCAGTTTCTGCCGCCGCTGCTGCATCCACGCCTGGTCGTCCTGCAAGCGCTGCCCGGCTTCAGCCAGCATACGCCGCACTTCCTCCGGCTGCGGGCCGCCGGTGCCTTTACGGCTTTGCACCATCGCGCGGGGCGACAGGCTGGCGCGGAAATCCGCTTCGCTCAGGGGCAGTGTGTTGTCCTTCCACTGGTGTTTGTCCGCCGCCTGGGTATAGAGCGCCTGCGCGTCCGCGTAGGCAAAGTTCTTGGGCAGCGTGCGGTCGGCACGGGCCTTCTCGACGATCAGCGAAGCAAAGCTGTGGCCGATGCGGAACGGCACATGGTGCTTGCGCTCCAAATTGGGCGTGCCGAAGCAGAAAAATCAGACTTTGGCCCTTTCGTGTAGGCCGTTTCCCAAAGATACTCCGTGGGCCTGTTTTCCATTGCGGTCGGTTTTTCGGGGTTTTAGTCTCGGTGGGTCGTTGCATATCAACGACCGGCTTTGACAGGCCGATGACGACCAAACATGCGGTTTTCCCTATGGCGGCTGTGTGTGGGGCACCTCGTGTGCGCCGGTTTGGTCTTCACCGGTCTGTCAACCTACACACAGCTGCCACCACTTGTTTGACAGCGAGTGCTGGTCGCTCCACCGAGGACCACATCATGCTGAAAATCGTACCTGATCCACCTCAGTTCCCCCACTCCCTGGAAGAGGCCATCATGCTGGCCGCCGACCATGCCCTCTGTGCAGAGGCCGTAGCCCAACAAGCCCTGATGATGCAGCCGCGTTCACCGGCAACGGTGCTGGTGATGGCGGCGATGCACGAGCTTGAAACGCTACGCAAATTGCTTGAAGCGACGCTGGCTCAGATACAGAGGCCATCGAACCTGCAGCTGATGCACTGACCCATGGATGAATACGGGCCAGCACAGGCTTCAACAATTCAAGGGAACGACCTAATGAACAATCAGAACGCCCACTGCACGGTGGGTAAGACGGTGTTTTATCAGGGTGAGAACCACACCCACGCCCTGTTCCGCATAGAGCCCGGCATCCCCTGCCAGAGCGCCCGTGAACAGGCCTCCGAACTATGGGCTACGCCCGTGACCTGACCATCGACGGGCTGATGGAGGACAAACCCAAGCTGATCTGGGCAGCGCATTATCTCTGCGCGCTGGGCAAGGCGCTGCTGGATGATGCTGAATTAGGCATGATGCAGCGCGCTCCCGGTAATCCGTGATCGAACGCTGATAGCGTTGGGGCTGCGTTGCAGCCCATCGCGACCTGCGGTCGCTCCTACGGGGGCGGTTGCAGGCCTGCTACTGTAGGAGCTAGCGCAGCTCGCGATGGGGTGCGGAGCGCCCCCGGCGCTCTATGACCAAACGCCGACGGTGCTATCGGTCGCTCCCACCCATCAACCCCTCAAACGCCTTATCAAGCACCCGCCCGGCATCCGCCAGCTTCTGCCGCCGCTGCTGCATCCACCCCTGGTCATCCTGCAAGCGCTGCCTGGCCTCAGCCAGCATACGCCGCACTTCCTCCGGCTGCGGCCCGCCGGTGCCTTTACGGCTCTGCACCATCGCACGGGGCGACAGGCTGGCGCGGAAATCCGCTTCGCTCAGGGGCAGTGTGTTGTCCTTCCACTGGTGTTTGTCCGCCGCCTGGGTATACAGCGCCTGCGCGTCCGCGTAGGCAAAGTTCTTGGGCAGCGTGCCGTCGGCACGGGCCTTCTCGACGATCAGCGAAGCAAAGCTGTGGCCGATTCGGAACGGCACATGGTGCTTGCGCTCCAGGGTGTCGGCCAACTCCATCGAGGTGGTCCAGTCAGCATCCAGCTCCTCTTCAGCCCGGGCTGCATTGATTTTCAGCGCATCCAGCACCTGGTCCAGGCGCTTGAACATTTCGCCGCTGGAGGTGAACAGCCCCAGGTCGTCAAACGCGGCCTTGTAATCGGTCATGCCGGTGGTGACGTTGTGCGCGCGCACGGTGGTGGCATTGGCCAGCCCGACCACATCGGACGCCGCCTCCCGGGTGCGCATCAGGAGGCCGGGGTTGCGCTTTTGCGGCATGGCACTGCTGGTGTAGGTCGAGGCCTCATCGAGCAGGATCCACGGCCGGGTCTGGTGATACTGGGTGTGGATATCGCCAATGAACGCGCCGATACGAATCGCCGAGGATGACACCAGACCAGAAGCCTCCAGCGGGATGTCATAGGTGGACACCTGGCTGGCGTCCAGCGAGTTCTCCCGCACACCGTCAAAGCCCAGCAGCGCTGCCAGCCGCTCACGGTTGATCGGGTAACCGGAGTTGGCCAGCACCGCAGTGCCCAGCGGGCTCAGGTTCAACCGTGCGTATAACTCATGCAGGCGCTGCGCATCGCGTTCGAACGACGCCTCGTAGGCCAGCAAGTAGTGGGCGTAGCTGATCGGCATGGCTTGCACGCCGTTGGTGTAAGCCGGCACCAGGGTATCGATGTGCTCGGCGGCGAGCTTGAGCAAACGCTGGCGCGTGGCGTTCAGGGCATCGCCGTAGGCGAGCATGTGGGTGCGCAGCGAGGCCAGGCGGTAGGTGGCATACATGTCCTGGCGGCTGCGGCCGGAATGAATCAGCGAAGCCTCAGGGCCCACGTTGTCGGTGAGGATCTGCTCCAGTTGCAGGACGTCGCTTGGGCGCTTGCCATCGGGCTGCTCGCCTTGCTCGATGGCATAACGCACGCCACCGGCTATGGAGGCGGCTTGCTCGGCGGTGACGATGCCGGCCTCCTTGAGCATTACCAGCGAGGCCTTGTTGATGCGGTTGAGGTAATCGAACTGGCTTTCGCCCTTGCGCCCCTTCGGGGGAGCCTTTTCTACAAAAGCCCCGATCTTGCGCGCCTGCTCGGCGCATTCGGCAGTGGTCTTGCACGGTGTGTCTGCCGTGTTGGCGGCGTACGTACCCAGGCTGGTGAACCAGGCACACGTGATTGCCAGGCAAAGCAGGGATCTTGTTGTTGTCATGGTGCAGTCCGCTGAGTAATGGTCAGGCACATGCTAGCGAGCAGCTAACACCGTTGAAAACCTTCGGGCTGGCCAAACTGCTGGCCAGCCCTGGCTGTCAAGGCATGCCGAGGAACTCTGGCAGCGCCAGTGAGATGTAAGGCACGTAAGTCACCAACACCAGGAACAGTAGCAGGATCGACAGCCACGGCAGCGCCGCGCGGATGGTCTGGCCCAGGGTCAAGCCTGTTACCGCACTGGTGACGAACAGGTTCAACCCCACCGGTGGATGCACCAACCCGATCTCCATGTTCACCACCATCACGATACCCAGGTGAATCGGGTCGATACCCAATTCCATGGCGATCGGAAAGAAAATCGGCGCAAGGATCAGAATGATGGCCGACGGCTCCATGAAGCTGCCGGCAATGAGCAGCACCACGTTGACCATGATCAGGAAGCCGATAGGGGTCAGGCCTTCAGAGAGCACCCACTGCGTGATCTGCTGCGGGATCTGCTCGGTGGTGAGCACATGCGCGAACAGCATGGCGTTGGCGATGATGAACAGCAGCATGATGGTCAGCCGCCCCGACTCCAGCAGTACCTTCGGGCACTCGCGCCAGGTCATGTCCCTGTACACGAACAGGGCGATGAACGCGGAATACACCGCCGCTACTGCTGCCGCTTCGGTGGGGGTGAACATGCCGCTGTAGATACCACCGAGGATGATCACCAGCAACAACAAACCCCAGAACGCCCGCCGCGCTGCAGTCAGCCACTCGCGGAAACTGGCACGCGGCTGGGCAGGCAGCTTCTTCACCCGTGCCACGATGTAAATGGCGATCATCAGGAATACGCCCAGCAGGATCCCGGGGATCACACCGGCCATGAACAGCTTGCCCACCGAGGTTTCGGTAGCGGCTGAATAGACCACCATCACGATCGATGGCGGGATCAGAATACCCAGCGTACCAGCGTTACAGATGATGCCGGCACCAAACGCCTTGGGGTACCCCGAGCGCACCATGCCGGCCACGGCAATCGACCCGACCGCAGCCACCGTGGCCGGCGACGAACCGGACAAGGCGGCGAACAGCATGCACGCCAGCACGGCGGCGATGGCCAGCCCGCCACGGATATGGCCCACGCAAGCGTTGGCGAAGTCGATCAGCCGTTGCGCCACGCCGCCGGTGGTCATGAAGGCACCGGACAGCAGGAAGAACGGAATGGCCAGGAAGGTGTAGCTGTCGGTGGTTTCAAACAGTTTGATTGCCAGCGAGCTGAGGGAGTCCTGGCTAAACAGCAAAATCGACACAGCACCAGACAAACCCAGGGAAATGGCGATCGGCACACCCAGGAACATGAAGACGAACAGCAACAGGAACAGGCAGATAACGGTCATCGCTCAGACTCCTCACCGGGGTTGGCCAGCTTGCTCGCCTCGGCCGCCTCGTCGGCCAGGCCCAGGTTGGTCTGGCGATGGGTGTAGATGCGGTACAGGATTTCCAGATAGCGCAGGATGATCAGCGCGAACCCGCACGGCACGATCAGCGCGATATGGCCGACCTTGATGCCGTAGCGGTCGAGGTCCTCAGCCCCGATACCCGCTACCAGTACGGCGCTAACCCATTTGATGCTGGCGATCAGAAACAGCCCGGCGTAAGCCAGGCAGCAGGCGCAGGCGATCATCGCCAGCACACGCTGTACGGGCTTGCGGGTGCGCCTGACCAGCACATCGACCCCGAGATGGCCGGCCGTGCGTACGCCGTAGGCGATGCCAAAGAAGATCAACCAGCCGAACAGTGCCTTGGTCAGGGCGATACTCCAGGTCATTTCCTGGGCATAGCCCATCAGGTGATCACCGATGTTCAACAGCGGCTCGCTGGCAAAGGTCCAGCGATCGCTCAGGCTGTAGAACATCGTGTAGAGGTTGTTCAGCGCCACGTAGATGAAAGTGATGAGGGTCATGGCTGCCAGGAGAAAGGCAATCATGCCTTCCTCGAAGCGTTCCCAGACACGCCTTAACGTTTGCATGGGCATTCTCCGCGCAGAATGAGGCGTCACCGCCCGGGACGGGCGGCGGCGAACACGTCAGGTCAGGAGGCTGTGTTGGCGTCCTGGGCAGCCTGGATCAGGTCGGCGCCGATCTGATCGGAGAACGTGTCCCAGACCGGGCGCATGGCCTTGCGCCACGCATCACGTTGCTCCGGGGTAAGCGCATCGACCTCGCTGGTCTTGGCATCGATGATCTTCTGCCGTGACGTCTGGTTCAGCGCCTCGGCCTGCTTGTTCACCTCAACCGTGACCTTGTCCATGATGCCCTGTAGCTCGTTACGTACGTCTTCTGGCAGGCCGTTCCAGAACTTGGCATTGGTGATCACCATGTAGTCGATCAGGCCATGGTCGGTCTCGGTGAAGAACGGCTGCACTTCATTGACCTTCTGGCTCTCGTAGTTCGACCAGGTATTCTCGGTGCCGTTTACCGTGCCTGTCTGCAACCCTTGATAAACCTCGGCGAAGCTCATTTTACGCGGGTTGGCGCGTACGGCCTTGAACTGCTCCTCCAGCACGCTGGAGGCCTGGACACGGAACTTCAGGCCGCGGGCATCCTTGGGCAGCAGTACTTTTTTGTTCGCCGACAACTGCTTCAGGCCGTTGTGCCAATAGGCCAGGCCCCGGATGCCTTTGTCTTCCATCGAGGTGAGCAGCGCCTTGCCCTTGGGCCCCTGCTGGAAGCGATCGACAGCGGCCAGGTCGTCGAACAGGAATGGCAGGTCGAAGATCTGGACCTGCTTGTTGTAGTGCTCGAACTTGGCGAGTGAAGGAGCAAGCATCTGCACGTCACCCAGCAGCAGCGCTTCCATTTCCTTGCCATCGCCGAACAGCGAAGAGTTGGGGTAGACCTCGACCTTGACCTTGCCCTTGAGCTTGTCGTCCGCCTCCACGAGTTTCTGGAACATCAGCGCGCCCTGGCCTTTGGGCGTGCTGTCGGCCACAACGTGAGCGAACTTGATGATGACCGGGTCGGCGGCGTAGGCGAATGAGGTCAGTGAGACGGCGGCGGCGCATAGAAACGCCTGGGTCAGCTTCAGCATGGGTTTTACCTTTTATTGTTGTTGGAAGGTCGGCAGGGAAGCGGGGCCAAGGGTAAGGTGGCGCAGTATAGGTGTTTGGGGAATCTGCTTTTGTGTAACGCTGCGTTCGTCAAACATGAACGCGTCTGCGTTAGCCCTCACAAGGCTAGTTTGCGCACTAACCGGAGCGGGACAACGCCAGCAAACGCTGCGCACGTAGCAACACAGGGGCATCGACCATCTGCCCGTCCAGTTGGAAGGCCCCTGCCCCGCCTGCGGCTGCGCTGCCCTCGACTACCGTTCGCGCCCAGGCCAGTTCCTGCTCTGCCGGTTGCAATGCACCGTGAATGACCGGCACCTGGCTTGGGTGAATACAGAGCGCCCCGCCATACCCCATGTCGTACGCATGCCGCATGGCTGCGCGCTGCCCTTCCAGGTCACGAATCGCTGGAAAAACGCCGTCCAGCGGCGGCGCCAGGTCGGCCCCTCGGGAATGCAGTTGCACGGCCATGCGCGCCTGGTCGATAAAGCGCTGGCCCGCCGGGCTGTCAGTGTTGAGACAAAGGTCCAACGCCAGGTCAAGGCTGCCAAACGACAAGCACTGTACGCCCTGGGCACTGGCGATGCGCTCCAGGGCCAACAGCCCTTTCGCGGTTTCGATGATTGGCACTACGGTTTTGCCCGTGCGAGCCGCTACAGCCACCTGTGCGGCGCTCTCGACCTTGGGTAACAGCACTGTGATCACGCCAACGTGCTGCGCGCAAAAGTGCAGGTCTTCGCCGTGGCCTGCGTGGCTGGGCGCATTGACCCTGACCCACACACGGGCGTCGGGGTTTTCAGCGAGGAAACTCGCCAAATGCCCACGTGCCTGGGCTTTTAGCGGTTCCTCCACGGCGTCTTCGAAGTCCACGATAACAGTGTCGGCACCGGCCGCCAGGGCTTTTGCAAACCGGTCCGGGCGGCTCCCGGGAACGAACAGTGCGGAACGCACGATAGGATAAGGCATTGTTCTGCTCCTGTACTAAACCACGCCTGCGCTGCTCAGTTGCGCCTGCTGCTCATCGCCATAACCCAGCTCGGCAAGAATTGCGGCGGTATGTTGACCGAGCGCGGGCACCGGGCCCATGCGCGGTGTGAAAGCAGCATTGCGCCCCGGTGGCAATAACGACGGCAACTTGCCCACCGGGCTGTCCACTTCGCGCCAGCGGTCGCGGGCCTGTAACTGAGGGTGCTGCCACACCCCCTGCATGTCGTTGACCCGGGCATTGGCGATCTGAGCGCTTTCAAGGCGCGCCACCACCTCGTCCAGGGTCAGTGCGGCAAAGCCGTCGACGATGATCTGCCGCAACAGTTCGCGATTCTCCGAGCGTCGGTAGTTGGCGGAGAAGCGCTCGTCAGTGGCCAACGCCGGGTCGAGCACTACCTGCTCGCAGAATGCCTGCCATTCGCGCTCGTTCTGCAAGCCCAACATCACCGTGCCGCCATCGCCCGTAGGGAAAGGGCCATACGGGTAGATAGTCGAGTGGGCGGCACCGGCTCGCGGCGGTGGCGGAGCACCGTCATAGGCGTAGTACATGGGGTAGCCCATCCATTCCACCAGGCTTTCGAGCATGGACACGTCGATACGGCTGCCCACCCCCGTGCGTTCACGCAGCATCAGCGCCGAGAGCACGCCTGTGTAGGCATACATGCCAGCGGCGATATCAGCCACCGAACACCCGGCCTTGGCCATTCCCTCTGCGCCCGGGTTGCCAGTAACGGACAGGAAGCCGCCTTCACTTTGAATCAGCAAGTCATAGGCTTTCTTCTTTTCATAAGGGCCACCCTCGCCGTAGCCGGAGATGTCGCACACGACCAACCGTGGAAACCGCGCGTGCAGTGCCTCGAATCCCAGGCCCATGCGCGCTGCGGCGCCCGGTGCGAGGTTTTGCACAAGCACGTCAGCCTTGGCCAGAAGCCCTTCGAGAATGGCATCAGCCTCGGGATGCTTGAGGTCCAGCGTCAGGCTTTCCTTGGAACGATTGGTCCACACGAAGTGAGACGCCAGGCCATCGACGCGCTGGTCGTAGCCACGGGCGAAATCACCGCTTCCGGGGCGTTCAACCTTGATCACGCGAGCGCCCAGGTCGGCCAGTTGACGGGTGCAGAACGGCGCGGCAATGGCATGCTCCAGGCTGACGACAGTAATGCCGTCCAGGGGGCGGGGGGCGGATGCACTCATGGCAAGGTCCTGTGTGGGAGTCATGGCAGGTCGGCCAGCGAGCGCGCATCGCGCAACTGCCAGACACGTTCGATCAAGGCTTGCCCGTCGGCCGCGCTGCGCTGCCCGGCGTAGGCCAACAGGCGCAGGAACTTGTCTTCCAGTTCTGTACGCGACAAGGTATTGCCGGGGTCGCCCTTGGGTTCGTCGATGGCCGCGGTCAAACGGCGCCCATCCTGGCAGCGCACCTCGACCCTGCCCAGCCAGCGGGCCGGGTAGGCCGCGTCCACCTCGGGGTCCAGCTGCATGCGCACCTTGTCGCGGAACGCCGCCACGTTCGGGTCGCTCAGCGCCAGGTCGCGGAACGTCAGCAGCTGCGCGCTGCCATGCACGGCAATCAAGCCAAGCACCGTGCCCATGGAGAACTTGGCCTGGTGCACGCTGGTGGGCACGTTCACCCGGCCAAGCACGTCGACAGCGCCCTGATGCACGTGGGCGATGACTTCGACAATGTCGTCATGGCGCAGCGCTTCACGCTGCATCAGGTCCAGCAATGCATCGGCAGCAGGATGGGTATGACGACACGAGGCGTGGAACTTGAACGAGGTCTCGGCCAGGGCCCAGCGGCTGCCCAGGCGGTCTGACAGGCGTGCCGGGTCGGCATCGCTGGACATACCGGCGGCCATGCCCTGATCGCCCTCCAGAATATTGCGTGCCCCGCTCAGGCCATCGGCAGTCAGGTAGGCTGCCAACAGCCCGTCGGCAGCGGCCTTGGCAGTGTGCAACTGTTTCGAATCGGCCGCATCGCGCAAGAACTCCCACAGCCCGGCGGCCTGAGTACCTGCACTGCCCAGCACATCGATGAACTGGGCCTGGTTGAAATTCATCAGCTTGCCCACGGCGACGGCGGCCGCCAGGGTGCCGACGGTCGCAGTGGTGTGGAAGATGCGGTAGTGGGACCGCCCGAGGAATTCACCGATGCGGATACCGGCCTCGTAGCCGGCCACAGCAGCCAGCAGCAGGTCCGGTCCCGACTTGTCCAGGTCCTGCCCGGCTGCGAGCGCCGCCGAGAAAACCACCGTGGCGGGGTGCAGCACGGAGCTATTGTGCAGGTCGTCCTGCTCGACCAGATGCGACGCTGCGCCATTGACCAGCGCGGCGAAGTACGGCGAGGTGCCACGCCCGGTACCCATCAACCGGGCTTTGCCGGCCGGCGGCCCCATGCGCTCGGCGTAACGCTCGAACAGCGGCACCGGGTGCGCGCCCTGGCTGGCCAGTGCCGAGCCCAGCCAATCCAGGAACAGGTCTTCGGTACGCGCCAGCACAGCCGGTGGAATGTCTTGGTAGCGCAGGTCGGCCAGGAAGGTGGCCAGCGCTTGGGTATCACGCATGGGCAGGGCCTCCTTCAAAAGCTGCGCGGCAGCTCGAGCAGGTGCTCGGCCACATACGACAGGATCAGGTTGGTGGAAATTGGAGCCACCTGGTACAGCCGTGTCTCACGGAATTTGCGCTCCACGTCGTACTCGTTGGCGAAGCCGAACCCGCCGTGGGTCTGCAGGCAGGCGTTGGCCGCTTCCCACGATGCTTTGGCGGCCAGGTACTTGGCCATGTTGGCAGCGGCCCCTGCATTGGCGCCGCGATCGTATTCGGCGCAGGCCCGCCAGCGCATCAGGTCGGCAGCCTCCAGCTCGATGTGGGCTTCGGCAATGGGGAATTGCACCCCCTGGTTCTGGCCGATCGGGCGGCCGAACACCACCCGGTCGCGGGCGTACTGGCTAGCCTTTTCGACGAACCAACGTCCGTCACCGATGCATTCGGCTGCGATCAGCGTACGCTCGGCATTCAGGCCGTCGAGGATGTAACGGAACCCCTTGCCCTCCTCTCCGATCAGGCTGCTGGCGGGAATACGCAAGTTATCGAAGAACAGCTCGTTGGTTTCGTGATTGACCATGTTGGCGATCGGCTGCACGGTCAGGCCGTTGCCGATAGCCGTGCGCAGATCCACCAGGAAGATGGACATGCCTTCTGACTTGCGCTTGACCTCGGCCAGCGGGGTGGTACGCGCTAGCAGGATCATCAGGTCCGAATGCTGGATGCGCGAGATCCACACTTTCTGCCCGTTGATCACGTAGTCATCGCCCTGGCGCACGGCTGTGGTCTTGAGCTGCGTGGTGTCGGTGCCCGTGGTGGGCTCGGTAACCCCCATTGATTGCAGGCGCAACTCACCACTGGCCAGCTTGGGCAGGTAATGACGTTTCTGTTCTTCGCAGCCATGGCGAAGCAGGGTAAACATGTTGTACATCTGCCCGTGAATGGTGCCGGAATTGCCACCACAGCGGTTCACTTCTTCCAGTATCACCGATGCCTCGGCCAGCCCCAGCCCTGAACCTCCGTAGGCCTCGGGGATCATCGCCGACAACCAGCCGGCGTCTGTCATGGCCTTGACGAAGGCCTCGGGGAACGCTTTGTGTTCGTCCAGTGTGCGCCAGTATTCGCCAGGAAATTCGGCGCACAAGGCGCGCACGCCTTCGCGGATGGCGTTGAGGTCATCGCTGTCGTAGCTGTGCATGGCAGGCTTCTCTACGGTGCTTGAAAAAGGTCAGTCGAAAGTGACATCGGCGCTTTGCGCCACGCCTGCGGCGTTGCCGGCCCACAGGCGCGCCTTGCCCGGGCCATCCAGGGAACCGCTGAGCTGGAAAGGTGCAGGTAGGGTCAGCGGGCGCAAGCTGCGATAGCGGTAGTGGCGCAAGCGGGTACCGGGGTTGGCACGCAGAAACGCCCGCAAGTTGAGGGTGGCAACCAGCGGGCCGTGTACCACCAGGTCCGGGTAACCCTCGGTTGCAGTGACGTAGGGGTAATCGTAATGAATGCGATGCCCATTGAAGGTGACTGCCGAGTAGCGGAACAGCAAGGTCGGGGTGGGCGTGACGGTCTCGGCCCAGGTGCCTGTTTCGCAGGGCGCGTCGGTGCTCGCCTTGGGCGGCACCGGCTCGCGGTAGACGATGTCCTGTTCCTCACGAATGCACAGCTGGCCGTGCTGGGTGTAGTCATGGCGCACCGTCACGAACAACAGTGCTCCGCTGCGCCCCTGCTTCTCCTGGATATGCAGGATGGTCGAGGTGCGCTGCGCTTCGCCGCCGACGATCAATGGTGTCATGAACTCGACACGGCCGCCGGCCCACATGCGGTTGCGCCCGTCGGCCGGCGGCAGGAAACCACCGCGTGCGGGGTGCCCGTCCATGCCCAGTTGCGCTTCGGACACAGGGTCCTGGAAGAAACACCAGGTCCACAGGGGCGGCAGTGCCTCGCCATGGGCCGGTGCCGGTTCGCTGAACGTTGCCGCGATGCGCTGCACGAGGTTGCGGCTAAGCACATCCCAGGCTTCTTCGGTGCGGCCAAGCCAGGGGCTGTAGTCAAAGGGCGTAGTGGGCATGGGGGGCCTCTGGAATTATTGTTATGGCGGGCCGCTTGCGAAGCGTCATCGATGCTGCGCTTGCGACTGACACGATCATGCGACCCGAACACGCATTCTGTGAATTTGCATTTCCATAACCCGGCGTTCATAAATACCGAACGCTTCCTCAACCCGGGACTTGCCCATGCACTTCGATCTGGCCGACCTGCGCCTGTTCATTCACATCGGCGAATCGCCTAGCCTGACCCAGGGTGCGCGCCGTGCCCATCTCTCCCCGGCTGCCGCCAGTGCACGCATCAAGGCGCTGGAAGCGCAGCTCGACACGCGCCTGCTGTACCGGGACAGCCGCGGCGTCGAGCTGACACCGGCTGGCCTTACGCTGCTCACGCATGCGCGCCTGGTAATGCGACAGGTCGATTACCTGAAGGCGGAGTTCACCCAATTCGGTGGCGATTCCGCTGGGCATATCCGCATCTTCGCCAACACCACCGCGGTGACCGAATTTCTTCCCGAAGTATTGGCGGGCTTTCTGGCGCAACGGCCTGGGGTCACGGTCGACCTGCAGGAGCGCCTGTCCCGCGATATCGTGCGAGGTGTGCTGGATGGCAGCACCGACATGGGCATCATCGCCGGCCCGGTAGAGGCCAGCGGCCTGCAGGTGATGCACTTCAGCACTGACCGGCTCGTGCTGATCGTGCCTGCCGGGCATGAGTTGGCCGGTCGCCGCCAGATAACCTTGAAACAGACACTGGCTTACCAGCACATTGGTCTGCATGACGGCAGCACATTGCTGACCTTTTTGCGCGATCAGGTCGAGCGCATGGGTGAAACCCTGGGCCTGCGCATCCAGCTATCGGGCTTCGAAGCCATCTGCCGCATGGTCGAAGCCGGCGTTGGCATCGGCATCATTCCCGAGTCCTCGGCATCGCGCCACAGCCACACCATGAACCTGGTGACCATCGCGCTCGACGAGCCCTGGGCCGAACGGGAACGCAGCATTCTGGTGCGGGAACTGGAGGCGCTGCCGGGTACGGTGCGGGCGTTGATCAAGACCTTGATGCCTGCAACCGGTGGCAGCGCCAACACTGACGGGCAGCGGCTGGATGCTGCAGATACTTACCAGCTATAACTCACCCGCGCCGTAACCTCACGCGCCGGGTTGTAATAGTCCGCCGTCCCCGCCCCCACGACATGCTGCTCATCGAACAGGTTGCTCACGTTCAATGCCAGGTCGGTGCCCTTGGCGATGCGGTACTTCAGCGCCGCATCGAACAACGTAGTGCCATCGGTCTTCTTGGTATTGGCCGCGTCCATGTAGTAAGCCCCCACATACCGCGCACCCAGCCCGACACTCACGTCGGTGTCGGGGATGTCGTAGTAGGTCCAGAGCGAGGCAGAATGCTTCGGCGCCGTGGCGAAAGCGTTGCCCTTCAGTGATGTGCCGTCGTACAGCGAGCCGCGCTTCACGTCGGTGTCCATGTACGAATAGGCGCCAATCACGCTGATATCAGCCGTCACCTGGGCCTTGGCTTCAAGGTCCAGGCCACGTGCGTGGGACTCGCCAACGGTCTGCTGCTCGATGATGCCGCTGGGCAGCACCACGGCGATGGTGACGTTTTCCTGAGTCAGGTCGTATACCGCAGCGGAGAACATCGCGTCCATGCCAATCGGCGAGTACTTCACGCCCACTTCGTACTGCTTGCCGGTCTGCGGGGTCACGCCAACCTGGGGCGGTGAGACCGACTCCACCATGCTGACGTAGGTGGACACCTCGTCGTTGACGATATAGGTCAGCGCGGCGCGATACGAGGTTTCCGACAGGTTGTCACTTTGCTTGACGGCACCGCCCACGTACTCGGTGCTGGACACGTCCATGGCATCGTTGCGCACACCCGCTGTGGCGATCACACGGTCGTAGAACGACAGGTTCTGCTGCATGAACACGGCCTTGGTGGTCACGTCCTGCTTCTTGCGGCTGTAAGGGGCGATGTTGCGAGGCACGCCAGTGAATACCGGGTTGGCGATATCGATGGGGGTGGCCAGGCTGTAGATCGAACTCTGCTTCGTGGAAGAATCGAGATACTCCACCCCGACCAGGCTGCTGCTGTCGATGTGCTCGAACTGCGCATCGTACTGCAGCATCAGGTTGCCGTTGAGCTGGTCGGCGTCGCTGTCGGTGCCGAATACATAGCGTGGAATGGTGGTACCCACCCGCGACGCGCTGTCGCTGAGATAGGCATAGCCAAAATCGTCGCTCAGCTCGCTGTAGCGCAGGTTGCCGCGCAAGGTGAAGCCGTTGTCGAAGTCATGGGTGATGTTGCCGCTGAGGCTGGTGCGCTCGACGTCATGGAAGTTGTAGCTTGGCTCGCCGAAGAACTTGCTGCGGTCGTATTGCTTGTCCAGCGGGTAACCACCGCTGTTGGGCGAGCTGTTGGTTTTCAGGTAATCCAGCACCACGGTGGCCGACGTAAAGTCCGTGGGCGCCCAGGTCAGCCCGCCCATGACGAAGCGGCTGTCGTCCTGCGAATGGTCGTATTCGCGGTCACTGTTCTGCAGCTTGGCCGTGAAGCGGCCGGCGACGGTGCCGCCTTCATTGAGCACATCACCCACATCGATGCCGGTTTCGGCATGGTCATAGGACCCGTAGGTGACATAACCCTGGCCAAACTGCTCGAAACGGGGCTGCTTGGTGACGAAGTTCACCGAGCCCCCGGGGTCTGCCGGGCCGAACAAGGTGGAGTTGGCACCGCGCAAGATCTCGATGCGCTCGTAGGCATAAGGGTCTTCACGCACACCGCGCATGGAGCTCAGCGTCAGGCCATCGCGATACGTGGTGGCCTGGAAGCCGCGGATCTGGAAGTAGTCGTTGCGGTCGTCGGAGCCGTAAAAATCGCTGATGACACCCGGTGTGTACAGCAGCGCTTCTTCCGTGGTGCTGACGCTGCGCTGCTCCATCTCCTTGCGGGTCACCACCGAGACGGACGCCGGCGTGTTGAGGATGCTGGTCGCAACCTTGCCACCCACCCACAGCTCCTTGGCCACCACCGAGTTGGTATCGTCATCGGCGCTGGCTTTGACCTTGGCGTTGATGATGACAGGCGCCAGGCGATAATCCTCGGTTGCGCCGATCTCCAGTGGGCCGGCAGGCCGGGCCTGCGGGATGATTCGATAAGCAGTGGGGCCCTGCTGCTCCGGCTGCAGGTCGGTGCCCTGCAACAGCGAGGACAATGCTGCCGCTGTACCGAGCGCACCCTGCACGCCCTGGGTGTTGCGGTTGGCAAGGGCCTGGGCATCGAACGAAACGCTCACGCCGGCCTCGCGGGCGAAACGGTCCAAGGCGGGGGCCAGTGGGCCGGCAGGGATGCTCCATTGTTTGAGGGGGCTGTTCTGGTCAGCAGCAGCGGGTTGAGCCCACGATGGTAATGCGTAGCTGCTGACCACCATGCCAAGCAGGGCAGCCTTCAGGGCGCGGTTCAAGGGATGGCGCGGTGAAACCAGGGTAGAACTCATTTTCTCGCTCCGTTACGGGGTCGGCGGGCTGGCCTGTATTCCGGCCTTCCCTACCTGCCGAACGAGAATGAGAAAACACCTCATTTATTTTCAAAAAAAATTAATCCGCCTGCTGTCACGCCTTGCTAACCGCCTGCCGCACCTTGCCCAGCAACTCGCTCATCTTGAAGGGCTTGAGCAACATGTCCATGCCATCCCCCAAAAACGCCTGACGGTCCAGCGCGGCGTCGGCGTAACCGGTCATGAACAGCACGGGCAAGTCGGGCCGGTAGCCTCGGGCAAGGTCTGCCAGTTCACGCCCGCTCAGGGTGGGCAGGCCGACATCCGTCAGCATCAGGTCCAGGTGGGCATCAGACTGCAAGTGGGCCAAGGCCTCCTCGATGCTGGCGGCCAGCGTGCAACGGTAGCCCGCATCCCCCAGCGCCTCGGCCACCGACAGGCGCACGGCCGTCATGTCTTCGACAATCAGCACATGTTCACCACTGCCCGGCTGGTCCTGGGCAGCCTCACGCTGCACATGCACGGCCGCCTGTGCACTGGCGGGCAACATCAAGGTGACCTCGGTGCCCTGCCCCACCACGCTGCTCAGCACCACGTGGCCACCGGATTGTCTGGCGAAGCCGTAAATGGTCGACAGCCCCAGGCCGGTGCCCTGGCCCAGCGGTTTGGTGGTGAAGAACGGATCGAAGACCTTTTCCAGCAGTTCGGCGTCGATACCGGTACCGTTGTCCCGCACGCTAACCGCCACATACGGGCCGTCCACCAGGTTGGGGTTGCCCTGGGACCAGCGGGCACAGGTGTTGACCCAGATGTGCCCGCCCTTGGGCAGCGCGTCACGGGCGTTGATGACCAGATTGAGCACGGCACTTTCCAGCTGCACCGGGTCAACCAGGGCAATTGCAGGCTGGTTTGAAAGGTTGAGCGTGAGGGTGATGCGCTCGCCGACCGTGCGGGTAATCAATTCTTCCAGCGAACGTACGTGGCGATTGACGTCTATTGGCCGCGTGTCGAGCGGCTGCTGACGGGCGAAAGCCAGCAGACGATGGGTGAGCGACGCAGCACTGGTAGCCGAACTCAGCGCTGCCTCGGCATAGCGGGTTACCCTTTCAGGCCGGTTCTCGGCCACGCGTTTGCAGATCAGTTCAAGGCTGGTGATGATGCCGGTCAGCAGGTTGTTGAAGTCGTGGGCGATACCGCCGGTAAGGCTGCCCAAGGCGTCCATCTTTTGCAGCTGCAGCAATTGCGCCTCGGTACGCTCGCGCACCGCCACCTCCCGTGCGAGCTGGCTGGTGGCATCGTCCAGCTGGGCCAGGTGCGAACGCTCACGGTGGCGGTGTTCGGTGATGTCCTCGACGAACACCAGGCACAACCCCGGCGCCTGGTAGGGCGACAGCTGCCATTCGGTCTCGCGGACATGGCCGTGCAACTGCATGCTCAAGGTGCCTTTCCAGCGTTCGCCGGCCAGCAGGTGTTCACGCAGGCTGGCCAGGGCCGCCTCCTGCCCGTCGGCAAAGCACTCGCGCAGTTGCACCGGGTCGTGGTTGTCCTGGGTGAGGTGAATGAACGCCTGGTTGCACTCGTGCACTTTCAGGCCGGCGTCCATTACCGCGATAGGCGCCGACACGCCGGTGAATATCTCGCGAAAGCGTGCCTCGCTCTGGCGCAGGGCACGTTCGGCATCGCGTACCCGCAGCAGGGTACGCAAGGTGGCCAGCAGCACGTCCGGGTCTACCGGATGGGTGAGGTAGGCATCGGCACCCGCATTCAGCCCGGTAATGATGTCGCCGCTCTGAATGGACGCCGCAGACACATGAATCACAGGCAACAAGGCGGTGCGCACGTCCTGGCGCAGCAGCCGGACAATGTCGAAGCCGCTCATGTCCGGCAGGTTCACATCCAGAATCAGCGCATCGATGTGGCCTTCGCGAATCAGCGCCAGCCCTTGTGCACCTGTGCCCGCCTCGAGTACCTCATAGCCGTGCACCGCCAGGCGCCTGCGCAGTGCGTAGCGGGTGGCAACGTTGTCATCGACGATCAGCAGGCGCACATCAGCACTCATCCAGGTTCTCCTGGGCCAAAGCCAGCGGGATAACCACAGAGAAGCACGAGCCTTTGCCCGGCTCACTGTGCACACTCACCTGACCGCCCAGCAGCATTGCAAAGCGTTTGCACAACGACAGGCCCAAGCCGGTGCCGCGCAGGCGTTTCTGCAGCGGCGAATCGAGCTGGGCGAAGTCTTCGAACAGCGTGTCCAGCAACTCCGGCGCGATACCAATGCCGGTATCGGTCACGGAAAAGCACACACTGCCTTCGCCGTGCAGGCTCGCTGAAACCCGTATCTCACCGCGGGAGGTAAATTTCAATGCGTTGGAAATGAAATTGCGCAAAATCTGGGCAAGTTTCTTGTCGTCGGTATACAGCTGCGGCAGGCCCGCCGGCTCTTCGAAAATAAGATCCACCGCCGACCCATCGACAATAGGCCGGAACATGCCACGCAGGGCGGCGAACAGGTCGAACATGTCGAACCAAGCGGGCGAAATGGTGATGCGACCCGCCTCGATCTTGGCCAGGTCCAGCAAGTCGTCGACCATGTCGGACAGCTCACGCGTGGCGTTGCTGATGAAGGTAACCTGGCGGTGCTGCTCGGCCGACAGCGGCCCGTCCAGCTCGTCGGTCAGCAGGCCGGTAATGCTCAGGATGGACCCCAGCGGCGTGCGGAACTCATGGCTCATGTAGGCCAAAAAGCGGCTTTTCAGGTCAGAGGCCTGGCGCAGTTGCTCGGCTTGGGTGTCCAGCTCGGCATACAGCGCCAGCACGCCCTGGTTGGTTTCATCCAGCTCGCTACGCAGCGCGTCGTTTTCGGCCTGCAGCCGGGCGACCAGGGTTGGGTCAGACATGCACAGCCTCCAGGTCGATCACCAGCACGGTCACATCATCCCGGCCACGGCAGAAGTCGCGGTGCAACACAGCCGCGATCACCGCCGGGTGGCGATGCACCAGGCCAGGGTAATCCTGAAGGTTCCAACGGGACTGCAGGCCGTCGCTGTACATGATCAACACATTTCCGTTCAGATCAGCGTAGTCGAATACTTGGGTTTTTCTGAATTGCCCGCCCACGATCCCGGGCAGCGACGCCAGGCCGCGTTGCTGCGTACCGGCGACCAGGCATGCACCGATATTGCCGATACCCGTGAAGGCAAGGCGGTTGGACGCGCCGGTATATTGAGCCACCGCCACGGCGCCTCCCCGGGTCCCGGACATGGCCTGGTGCAGGGCTTGCAGCTGTTGCAACGGCTCGGCAAAAGGCGCGCTGGCAAACACCGTAGCGCCGGTCAGGGCCGCCGCCTCGGCTTCACGGCCATGGCCCAGGCCGTCGATCACCAGCGCACTAACCTGCTGGCCATCGACGGCCAGGTACCAGGTGTCGCCACAGGCCGGGTCGCCATGCAGCGCATGCTGGGTTGCCCCCCAGCGCTGGTCGGCAGCCGCGTCGTGCTTGCCATACAGACGGGCAAGCACCACCGCACCGCGTGTATCGGCATGCACATCGAACACTTGAGCCAGGCGCGCAACAGCGCCCATGCCGATACCTTGGGTGCCTGCAGACGAGTAGCCGTCGGCCAGGCACGCCTGGGCGTCGAAGCCCTTGGCGCGGTCCACGGTGAGCACCTCAATACCGTAGCAGCCACCTTCACGCGGCAATACCCGAAGGTGCAGCTCGCCGTGGCCTGCATGTTTGAGCACGTTGCTGCACAGCTCGGTGGTTACCAGTGCAACACGCCCGGCGTCCTGTTCATCGAAGCCGTGGTCCTCGCCCAGCTTCTGCGCTATGCGCCGGGCATGGCCGACATCACTCGGGTCGGCCAATGGCACAACCCGCGTCACAGTGGCAGCGATGCTCAAGCCCATCGAGTGATCGTCACGCGCGTGCCCTGGCCAGGGGCTGTGTCCAGCTCGAACTCGTCGACCAAACGCCTGGCGCCGGTCAGGCCAAGGCCCAGGCCACCCCCGGATGTCCAGCCATCGGTCAACGCCAGGTTGAGGTCCGGGATCCCGGGGCCTTCATCGCGGAACAGCAAACGCAGGCCGGTGCGCCCATAGTTGTCCAGAATCTGCCAGTCCATGTCGCCACCGCCGCCATATACCACGGTGTTGCGCGCCAGTTCGCTGACAGCAGTCACCAGCTTGGTCAGGTCAACCAAGCGCATGCCGCACTCCCCGGCCAGCTTGCGCGCCAGCTGGCGTGCGAGCACCACATCCTGTTCGATACGCACCGGCAGGCTGCCGCTGTCGCGCACGTTCATGTGCGCTCCAGACGTTGACGCAGCACCTGCATGCCGCGCTCCACGTTCAACGCCGTGCTGACGCCCGGTAGGGTCAGCCCCAGTTCCACCAGCGTGATGGCAACCGCCGGCTGCATGCCCACCACCATGGTTTCGGCATCCAGAATGCGCGAGAGCCCGGAGATGCTGGCAATCATGCGGCCGATGAAAGAGTCGACCATGTCCAGCGCCGAGATGTCGATCAATACACCCCGCGCCGAGATACGGCTGATCCGCTCGGTAAGGTCTTCTTGCAGCGTCAGTGCCAGTTGGTCGTGCATGTCCACCTGGATGGTGACCAGCAGAAACTCGCCCATCTGCAGGATCGGTATACGTTCCATGGGCCTATACCCGCTGGCCGAGATCGCCGCCCACGCGGGTCAAGGCCAGTTTCAGGGCGTCGGACAGGTTGGCTTTGGTGGTCAGGGTGCCAAGGTCCAGGCCCAGGTGCACGATGGTCTGGGCGATTTGTGGGCGGATGCCACTGATAATGCAGTCAGCGCCCATCAGGCGGATGGCGGTCACGGTCTTGAGCAGATGTTGCGCCACCAGCGTGTCGACGGTCGGCACACCCGTGATGTCGATGATGGCGATTTCCGAACCGGTGTCGACGATACGCTGCAGCAGCGACTCCATCACCGTCTGGCTGCGTTGCGAATCCAGCGTGCCAATCAGGGGCAGCGCCAGTACGCCGTCCCACAGTTTTACCACCGGGGTAGACAGCTCAAGCAGTTCTTCCTGCTGGCGACGGATCACGGTTTCACGGGAAGCCTGATAGGTACGGATGGTGTGCATGCCCATGCTGTCGAGCAGCTCGGAGATCAGCCACAGCTGCTCGGCCAGGGTCGCCGGGTCGTCCCGGTAATGGGCCTGCAACAGGGCGAACAGCGGCCCCTTCAGCGCAAAGATGAAATACACCGTCTGGTGTGAGTCATGGCCCAGTTGCGCGCGGGTGGACGAGAGCTTTTCCAGGAAGCGGCGTACGGCATCCCACCCTGCACCAGCCAGGTTGTTGCCGCTACCACTCTGCAGGCCTTCGCTGAGCAGTTGCAGGAACTCGCGGGTTTCCTGCTTCAGCGCCTGCTCCTTGAGGTTGCGCGTGGCACCGTTGGCTTCCAGGCTCGCAATCCATTGCTCAAGCAACTGCTCCTGATTGCTGTTGATCGCGTCCAACGTACTGCCTTGCAGTGCTGCCATGTACCTGAGCTCCTGTAGCGAAAGCCGTCGCCTTCACGTGATGACCGGTGTTTTGTGAATGACATTTACCGGCCGAAATAGTTGTATTTGCGGCGCATTTAATTGCATTACGCCAGCCGTGGGTAGCCCCTGCCGTTCATACGCTGAAAAAAGACCTGCGCACCCCGTCACGCGGCGCATTGGCCAAGATGTACCCGCCCCGTTTACAGCCTCCAGTAATGGCTAAATGCCTTAGCCCGAAAGGTACTTTTTATTATCAAAAAGTTGATACGCCAGTATTTTTGATACAGAATCAGAAACAGGATGCATTTTAGCGTATTTACATATGCTGCAAGCGAGTACAGGGAATGGACACAGTCGCCTTTTTCGGCCCGGTCGCGCCTACCATCGACCAGCTTGACCTCACCGCCAACGGCGTTTTGGGGCATTTTGCAAAGGGGCCGTTCAATACCTACTTGATCGGCCTTCTGGCAAGCATGGATCAGCACGACGACTGGGCGGTCGACCATGGTGAAGATGCCAGCCCTGAGCGGTTCGACATTCAATTGTTGATGCAGGAAATACAAGCGCTCGTTGAACACCATGCGGGGGCGCTGCACCAGGCTCCGCGTTCATTCGCCGAGCTTCTGGCACACCTTACTTCTTCGCGCTGCGCCTACCTCTCGCGGTATGTGGCGCAACGCAATCAGGGATTCCCCCAAGCGCTGAGCGCTTTGCTCAAGAGCGATTCGTCTCAGACCCCGGAATTGAGCGTGTTTAGTCAGCGGCTGGGGACCTTCGGCAAAGCCTGCCTGCTCAGCGAGATTTTCTCAGATGAGCGACTGCGCGAGATTTCACAGATCATGGAGAGTTACGCAGATGTTTAACGGACAGCTGAAGCCAGTCGCGGCTGCGGTAGGCAACTCTGTGGCCAAACGCGCAGCACTAGGCGGCGTGTTTGGCGCGTGGCTTATGGCTGCACCGGCTTTTGGTGCCACCAGCACCCTGGGGAGCACTTCCAGCGAACTGATTTCGCAACAGAACTCGGTGGTGGCCGAAGCCATCAAGGCCAACGCCGAGGACTGTGCCACGGGCAAGGAAGGTAGCATTGGCGCGGCCATCAACGACGCGCTGAAGATCCACACCGAACTGGCGGCAGCTACACCTAACGTGGAGTCGCTGTTCAGTGCAACAGCCGACTGCTTCGGCGGCCTGGGCAGCCTTTTTGACTTGTCCGGGTCAATCCCTAGCCTAGGGTCGATTCTGGCGGCCGCACAGCAGGCTGTGCTGAAATACGCGCAGAAAAAGGTGTGTACGGCGGTACAGCAGGTAGCGTCCATGGTGACGACACCTATCAACCAGGCCATCGGCAAGGTCAGCAGCGGTACATCGCTTGGCGACCTGAACGGCATGACCAACGGCCTGGTCAGCAAGGGCATGAGCACGCTCGACCCTGAACTGGGCGCCGCCTACCACAGCCCACCGGCCGGGTACGAAGCCACCTATACCGTGGACGTGAACCCATTCAACTACGCACAGACCAACTTTGGCGGTGGCACCGGTACAGGAGCTGCATCTGGCGGCACGAGTGGCAGCCCTGTGGCACCTAACACCTCCGCGCCGGTGCCCAGCACGCCGCCAGCCACCGCCCCCAGCAGTACCAACTCTTCTTCTGGCAGCAGCGGTTCGCCGAACTCCGCGGCAGGGTTGTTCAACTGAAGGGGGCAAGTATGAAGAGAATTGCAGCTGCCCTGACGTTGGGGCTGGGGCTGGGGGTTGTTGCACTGCCGGCCCAGGCACTGTCCTGGGCCTCGGTGCTGACTTTCATCAGCACCATGCAGACAGAAATGAGTGCCTGGTCGGTGTCGGTCAAGCAAACCGCCCTGTCGGCGAACGTGGTCTCGCAAATGGACGCCGACTCCAAAAAGCAGCTGGCCAACGCGGTGGGCGCCATTGAGATGTCGAACCGCACCATGAAGGCGGTTACTTCGTTCGACTCCGCCGTAGGGCAGCCGGTAACCATCAAGTGCGTGGCACAGGAGCAGGGCAAGCTGTTCGTTGAAGCCCAGTCGCAGCGTGACAGGGATGCAGCCCATCTAATGGCCACCTACGCGTCCCAGCGGGTCGGCTCCCGCGCGGCTGCAGACCAGGAAGCCCTGGCCATGCACTTTGACCACTACTGCACCGTATCTGAGGCCAGGCAGGGTATGTGCGCCTTGAACGCCAACGGCATGCAGGGTTGGGATAGCGACTACGCCGGGCCTTTCAGCGAAAGAACCCTCGCACCTGAGGGTGAAATTGCTGCCTACGCCTACGCCGCGATGATCACCGACCAGCGCGCAGAAGCGCACATCGACTGCAACACGGCTGCCTGCAACGCCGCACAGGCACAGCAACTCGCCACCTCGGCAACCAGCGCAATGGCGGCAAACTCTCTCGTCGGGCAAGTGACGGACCGTCGCGTGCCAATGCTCACAGGGCAGTGATATGAACTTCCGGCTCAAGATAGCGGGCATCGTCGCCGGCTCGACCATGCTCTCCAGTGTCTCCTACGGCGCCCTGTACGGGTTCGGCCCGGCAGAGGCGTGGACGACGGCGCAGTTGAGCATCCTCACGGCAACTGTAACCGGCAACATAGGGGCGTTCGGTACCAGCTTTGGTGCGCAGATGGCCTATAAGTTCGAGCAGATCATTTCTGCCGTGGCCATTGCCACCAAGCAGGAGGCGTTGTCGGCCAACGTGGTGGCGGATAACAACCGTCAAACCGCCGAACAACTGGTAAACGCCATCCGGGCACAGCAGGAAAATTCGGCGCTGGCCAAGACGTACCTGGACTTCAACGCCGGCACCGGCCAAGGTTTCGACCCCTGCGGTACCGTGGCGAAAAACAAGTCGATGGACCTGGCCTTTACAACGATGGCAGCCAGGGCCAAGGCGGCGGTTGGCACGCTGGACGCCTCGCCGGGCCGGCTGGTGGAGTCCACGCCTGCGGCCATGCAGCAACGCCTCAACGAACACCGCAACAAGTTTTGCACCGCGGCGGAAGCCGAGGCAAAGCTCTGCACGCTCAGCACGCTGCCCGGCGGCGACACCAACGCCGCACTGTTGTTCGAACCTGCCGATGCAGACTCGCTGACTGCGCAAGCCCGCACTGCCTATATTCAACACGTGATCGGCCCCCCCGACCAGGCACTGGACAAGAACGCGGGAGGGACACCTGCCGGCGAAACCTACCTGGCACAGAAAAACCGCAAGGATGCGTTGCTTTCAGTGCCGACCTACAGCTTGGCCATGATCGACGCGGCCAACACCCGCACAAAGGAGTTCGGCGGTAAATCCCCTAACGAAGTGCTGCGTTTGCGGGTAAACCAGTATTTCGGCGGTACCGAGTCGAAAGAGTGGTCAGGCAACCTTGCACGTCAGACCCAACGTGGGTTGCTGGTAGAAGCGGCAAAGATGGGCGGCCTGGAAGTGTGGATTCACCAGCAGCAGTACGAGCAGAACCAGCGCTTGCTGGCGAACCTGGCAACGTTGGTGGTGGCGTCCTCGGACAACATGGCAGGGCCTCTGGAGTTACGTTACCAGAAAGTCCTTTCAGAAAACGCCAAGCAGCAGGTGAAGTGAGTTGGACATGAAAAAGGATTTCGACCCCGCACGCGAGTCGCGCAAGTGGAAGCTTTCACTCGGTGCGTCGCTGGCACTCACCTCGACGCTCGCGTGGGCCTACTGCCCGCCACAGTACCAGGAAACCGTAGTATCGCCCGCCTTCACCGCGGCTACACAGGCCCTTAACGCAGCCGTCACGGCAGTCGACGCATCACTGTCAGCCTTGCTTGAAACCGAAAGCCAGCGTTTGACTTCTGCCATCGCCGTTCTGACAAAACAGAAAGCGCTGTCAGCCAACACGATGGCCGAAGCGGGTCGCAACTCTGCGCTGCAAACGGCCAACGCACTGAACGTGCTGGCGCAGACAGACCGTGTGAAACAGGCGCGCTTCGACTACGGCGGCGAGTTTGGCCAAGGGTATTCGCCGTGCTCGGTGTACGCCAGCCGCCAGGTGATCAGCAACCGTGATGCCGACATGGCCGGCGAAGTGCGTCAGCGGGTACGCTCCGAAGTTGCAGCCGCACCCGGCGCCTACGCCGACCCAATCATCACACAGGCGAAGCTGCTGGACGAGCGTAAGCCCTTCTGTACTCAGGACCAGGTCGACTCGGGCCTTTGCAAGACAGTTGGCAAATTGCCAGGGGCCGACCTCACCGTAGCCACGTTGTTTGAGCCTGCCGTAGAAGGTGAGGCGCTGTACAAGGCCAAGGTCAGCTTCGTGAACAACGTTGCCGGGCTGCCAGACGGCCCCGTACCGGCCTCCGCTGCCAGGTCATCTGCATCAGAGGACTACGCCTTGTCCAAAGCCCGCAAGGATGCGTTGGTATCACCTGCGCTGGCGAGCCTCAAGGCGATTCAGCTTGATTACTCCGGGGTAGAAGGCAAGGAGACTGGCACAGACCTGCCACTGGCCGAGCATTTCCGCACAGAAGTGAAACGCTATTCGGGCAATTCAGCCCAATACGAAAGCTGGGCACGGGTGATGGCTGCACAGAATGAACGTGGCGCGCTGGTCGAGTTGTTGAAAATCAAGGCGTTGGACCTGGCCATTCAGGAAAAACAGTACCGACAGTATGAAAGCATGGAAGCACAGCTGGCCTCGCTGGTCTCGATGCAAGTGACCACCAGTGGCGCCCAGGCTCGTACTACCGAAGCGGCTGCAGAAGCCGCCAGTCAGAATGCAAGACAAAGCGTGCAGTGATGGAGCGCCAGGCATGACAAGAACCCTTCTATGCGGTGTCGCGGCCATAAGCCTACTGACGCTTGCACAAGGCGCCGTGGCAGATACCTGCATGGTGTCGCCCACTGACAAGGAAGTCGTATCCGGGCGCTTCGGCAAGTTTCGTGGCGGCGGTTCGGGCAATTTTGGTTCTGCCAACCAGAAGGCGCACATGCACGATGGCCTGGACTTCTCCACGAGTGGCGCGTCCCAGCCGGTCTATGCCACGACCGAAGGCAAGATAACTTTCGCCGGGGCACGTGGCTCGGCGGGCAACGCAATCCTGATCGAGCGGGCTGGTGGGGACGTGGTGGCGTACTACCACCTTAGCGGTTTCGCCAATGGCGTAAAGCGCGGGGTCACCGTCAAGCCTGGGCAGCAGCTAGGCCTGTCGGGCAACACGCCAAGCACCTCGATGGTGAAGCACCTGCACTTCACCTACGGTACCAGTGCCAAGGATTCCGCCAGGGCGAAGGCGTTTGCCGAAAACGCCCAGCGAGGCCCCTTCAACCCAGGCCAACTGCCTCCGGTGTTCAACCGCCAGGCTGATATCGGCTGGAAAACTGACCCGGCTCCCTATTTCTGCCAAACTTACCCCATTCAGGATGGCCACCCGGAGCACTATCCCATTCTGGGCAAGGACACCAAGGCGCAACACGAGAAGCTGTTCGGCAACGTCCCCTCGGGAGGCGTGCAACCGGACTCCACAGCTGAGCCTGTGCAGGTAGCAGCTGCCAATGCCGATGCCGCACTTGCAGACGCTGCTGGCAAGACGCCTGCGATGTACTTGTCAGACTCCGATGGCTACGGTGCGTTGCCGACGCCCCCTATCGGGGGTTATGACACTATGTCAGTGGCCGAAATGCTGACGACAGAAGCTACCCGCCGCTTCAGCGACGCGGAGTGGAATACCAGCATCACGCATGTATCAAGCCGTGCGTTGTGGGTGGACTACAACCGTGCGATAGGTGTCAGCAACTACCTGTCAGAAGCGATTTATCGGAAGAAAGAAAAAGTTGAAGCACTGCTTGCCGTTTACGCGTCGCAGAAACTGGCAGGTCAACGGGCACAGACCGACTGGGCGCACAAACGCGCCCAGAAAGGAGCTGTTACCAGATCCATTAGATGATGCGGCGCACTTGAAAGGTAGAAACAGATGGAACCCAATGAAATCGTCAAGCCTGACCCAACCATCGCTGACTCGACCGCCGGCGAACCTGCCGTGGCGGGCCGTAGCTATGCAGGCATCTTGGTCCATCACGAAACAATGTCCTACCATGCTCATGACACCTATGGCGTCACCCTCCGTACCCCGGCAGGCCACCAGGTGTTGCATTCGGTCGGGCTGCAACAGGCCCTTCGCGATACGCCCATACAGCCGGGCAAGCCTGTATTGCTGATCAGCGAAGCCAACGGCGATGAACCGGTATGGCGGGCCATCGCCATCGATGAAGCCGCACTGGAGGCATTCAATGCCAATCGGTCCGCGCCCCAAGCGGCAGCAACGGGCACACCCGCCCCCAAAAGCCACCCCGCGCAGCCAAGCGGCGAGGCCAGCCAAAGCGCCTTGGACGCTATCATGGAGGTGGCAGCGCATGTCAGGCAGGCCAGCGCCAAGCTGAACCCTGAAGAAGTAAAGCGTATAAACGCCTCACTGCATGAGCAAGACCTCAGCGCACCCTCTAAGCCTGAGCGCGCACCCAATGCAGCCGAAAGCCTGGTGAAGGGCACGGCCGAACTGGCAGGCGGCGTGGCTTCGCTGACAGGCGCAGCAATGCAGGGCTTGGGTAAGGGCGCCAACGCCCTGGCCGGCGCCTTGCGTGGTGGCAATGCAGAAGCCAGCAAAACCGATCTGGCAGCTGAGGCGGGGGCAGGTGATGAGCTTTCTGGGCGGGTGCCAGTACTGCCGCGCCTCTCTGAATATCGTGTCGATCAGGTAGAAAAAGCAGCCAACAATTATCACAAGGCACACGAAGCATTCTGGGCCGCTGACAAGATGCCAGAGGTCCGTCAGGAAATCGAATCAAGGGCCACGGAGACCGGCCTGACGGTGCCAGAGGTCATCGAGAAAATGAAGCCAGACGGTGAGTTCAACGAACTCCACGAGTCATTTGTCAACGCGGTTGGCCAGTCAGCAGACGCACAGAACAACAAGAAGTCCATGGACAAGGCACTCACCGGCTGGGCGCGGCAATACGGGCGTGCGCAGGAAGAGCTGCTGAATCCGGAAACCGAAGGCAACCCCCATTACGAAAAACTCAAGGGGCGGCTGGAGGCCTCCAGCCAGAACATGCACAGCGACGCGGCCAAAACGCCCGCATTTGCCGGCGAGACACAATCGCACCTCGAACGCTTGAAAGAAGTCATGGCGCGCATTTCCGAGCGGCTCAAAGAGATGCTCAAGGGCATCGTTGACCTTGTGCGGGGCGTGGCTCCGGGCGGGTCGCGCGACAACGACTTTGCACCTTGATACCTACCGCTAGCCAGACGCGCAACCCGCCAGGCCGACGCCCAAAGCACTCATGAAGGCGCCGCCAGCCCATTTGCCAGGAGAAAGGAATGACAGAGTACAGCAGCTGGAACGAGGTTACTGCCACCCCCGAGGCTCATCGGGACTTCTTGCGGGTGATAGACAAGACCCTGCAGGAAGGCTTGGGCGGCAAGGACCTGTACCAGAAACTGAATCAGGAAATCACCGTGGCAGGCAAACCATTCAGCCAGGCATTTCACCTCACGAACCTGGAACGATACTCCGGCAACTGGGATACCGATGAAACGCCAGACCCGGTAAAGCTTGAGATTGTCGACCTGACTTCGCGGATCAAGCAGGCGGACCCAGGTTATGACCTGGCGCATTTCACGACGGGCTATGAATACATGATCACCGAAATGAAGGAGCGGGGTGTGGAGGTGAATGCCGGCCTGGACCACAGCGCACCAACGCAAGCGCGCAGAAGCGGCTCCGATTACGAGTCAGGCCTTTGAAAGTGGGCAGCTCCGAGGTGAGACCCTGCATGACAAGGTTGCTGGCACTGAGCCTGCTGGCCATTACCATGGCCGCGCAGGCCGCGACGCCACCTGGTTCGCCAGGGGAATCAACCGAGGAGCAGTGGCAGGAACTGCCGCGCAATACCACGGTGTATGTACCCGTACCGCGGCAGGTTATGCCGGTGGATGCCTACCGCTCATGCGCCAACCGATATGAAGGTGAACGTTGCGACTTTTCAACGCCGCGTGAGGGTGTGATTGAAGGCGTCTGCCAGGCGCCGCAAATGCGGCAACCCCCTGCTTATGGCTATGAGGTACAGCAGTATCCAGCCCAGGTTCGTACAGGGCTTGTCTGTGCCCCGGCAGATGGCCAATCGACCGGCGCCGGCGGCCAGCCTGCCAACCCAGGGCATGAAACACCCTACCCGCCGCCTACTCCGGAGCAGTGACTGCATCAGCGCCCGACGCTTAGGCTGTCGGGTCTACGCTGCCATCCTCGACAGGCGCATTCGGCTGCAGCATCTGCTGGATGAACTGCAAGGTTTCGGGCAGGTACTTGCAAAACACTTCGTCTTGTTCTGGTGGCCCCTGTATATCGCCCCGCTCCACGCTCATCGCCCACTGCTCCCGGTAATGTTCGGCAAATCTCGCCCGGGTGCGCAAAGCTTCGGGCGAGCCGTCGGCGACCAGTTCGTGCAACAGTGCCTGTGCGGTGTGGGTGAAGATCAGGCTACGTTTGTATTTAGCGGTCTTCAGGCGTGATTGCACAAGCATCGTCTGGTACTGCCTCTCCACGGCCTGGACAATATCGCGCTGCAACTGGTTATCGCTGCGAAGGCTGGCCAGTTCATCAACCATGGCGCCCTGCCCACCCTCGGCGGCCCTGGTCACTTGCCCCTGCGCGGCCTTGGTGAGTTGCTCCATCATCAAGTCTATGAGTTTCTGCTGCTGCGCCACCGTTTCGCGCAGTTGCACGGCCTCAGTGAAGTACTCACGAACATGGTCGCGCAAAGGGCGTAGCTTTTGATTGGCGCGCGCTACGCCAGCGTTCCAGCCTTCCGTATAGCCATGCTCACGCCCCTGCTCGAAACCCTCTCCCAACCCTTCTTGGCGGCCTTGATTACGACCGATCTCGAGATTGGCAATAGCTTGTTGAACCGAGCCATTATATCCCCCGTCAAGCTTCATGTTGCCCTTGGGGGCCTGCCAGTTATGGTCCATTGCTGCCTCCGATGCATCAGCAGACGCTGGGAAATTGCGCCGAAAAGCGCCAACCCCTTGCCTAGCGCGTGGTTTTTATATCAGCCCCGGCTGCCTCTTCAGCGGCCGCTTGGGGCAGGGCAAACTCACTTAGCCGGTGTAGCGCCACCGCAACCCAGTCCCCACCAAAGCGCTCATCTTCGAGCACAGATTTGAGCGCCAGAATGGGTACGCAGTGCCCGGCATTGCCTTTGACATAAAAAGCGGCAGTCCATTCGGGCAGCAAGTGACGAATGTTGTCATGGGCCTGAACGCTGAACATCAGTGCCAGCACCCCAGACATCGCCTTTAGCTCCCGGCTGGGTAATGCATCTGCCAGCCAGAATGCCACCTCGCCGAATTGCCCGGCCTGAATCGGCAACAGAGCAATTACCTTCCCTGCGTCATGGCCGACCACGATACCAGGCTCCAGGGCGAGCGGATTGGCGCCGAAGGCCAGCATCTCATGCCGGATAGGCAAGGTCTTCAAATAATGCTCAAGGAGCGTATACATCTCGAACGCCGCCGGGATGTCTTTCTGGATGGCTGCCGTGCTCCCGGCCATGACGCTCAGGAACCCGCCACCATCCTGCGCTAACACATTACCACCGATGGCGTGTGCCACCAGCGCCTCAAGTTCTTCGCGCGAATACATCTTCAACCTCGTATCTCGTCGGCTTCACAATTGAGTTGGCGTGGCGAGCTTGGCACAGCTGGCCCTCGGCCCGTCAAGGTTTACCGACAAACTCGAACTCCACCCTGCGGTTGGCTGCGCGCCCCGCTTCGGTGTCGTTGGGCGCTATATACTGGCCTGCCCTGCCCTGAGCGCTGATCTTCGCCGCCACTACACCGCGACGGACCAGATACCACTTGGCGGCCTCGGCCCTCATTTGCGCTACACGGCGGTTGCCTTCCAGGCTGCCGACACTGTCGGTGTAGCCATAGATACGCACTTGGCGTGCGGCTTGGGCAGCGTTTAATAATGCATCACCGTCTGCGGCGCTCGGCCCGAAACGAGAGTGACCGAAGGCAAAGTTCAGCGTCATGTTATTGATGGATGCCTGAACTTGCTCCTGCCCGGCTCGAATTGCCAGCAACTCCTGCCGGCTGCCCCTGGCATCGGCTTCAGAAGCCGCTAAGCGGGCTCGCAGGCTCTGGATTTCTTGTTGCAGCGCCCGGATGGTTTGCTGCATCTGCGCCGAGTCCTGGCCGGTGGCTGTTGGTGCGGTGTAGCGCATTTGCGGTCCAGCGCTGTCGATCAATTCGAAACCTGCAAGAACCTTGGGCGCCAGGCCTGCCGAAAGTGCAGCGAGCAACACGGGCAAAAGTCTGCGCGGGGTTTTGACCAGGGTGTTCATGCATTTCTCCAGAACCGCATAATCATGTAGACGACGACCGACCAGGCATAACCCAGCAAAAGGGTTAGGGCGCCGGCCAGCAGATAAGTACGTACCGGGTCGGCACTGGCCTGGCCCAACGGTTGCAACCCAGGAAAAAACGCAGCCGGAAACCAGGCGAACATCACGGCCACCAGAGGCGCCAGCCATAACCCACGCAGCAGACGCCCCTCATCCCCCGCCCGCGTCCACCAGGCGTACCACGCCAAGCCCGCCACGTATGCGGGTAGCAGCATCACGCAGAGCACCAACAGGGTGTAAGAAAGGGCAGCAATATAAAAGCGTGCAGAGCCTTGGGCCATTTCCCCCATCAGCGTGGTGATGACAGCCACGGCGAACGCAATCAGCGCCCCTAGCAACGGCAGCGAAATGAGACATAAGGCCCTTCGTCGCTCATTGGAGTGTGAAGGCCGCGAGTGCTGCGGCAAAGGTGGCAAAGCGTAGGACACGGCGCATCACTCCTTGAAAGAGCCAGTCAGTGGTTGTTTCGTGAAGTGCAGGCCTGGCAGGCGTCACGTGCAGTGCCATGGCCTCGAGAAACGATCAAACAGGCTTGTTAGAAAAATGTTGTATAGGATGTCGAGTATGAGTTTGAGGGTATGCCCCGTCAAGGTAAAAAGGCTCGGTTAAACCCCCGCTCACTTGACCAAATACAGGGGTTGACGCACACTCAGGCCATATGAAAACCATTTTTTTAATAGCCAATATTAACAAATCAATGATTACCAGAGGGATCTGAAGCATGAAAGTACAGCACCTCATCGTGCCGCTCCTGGCCTCGCTTGGCTGCGCGACTGCTTCTGCAGACAACATCGATCCGACTGAAGCCAATGCCAGAATCGCCCAGGTTCTGACCTGCAAGCGGCCAATTTCGCCAGAAGGGTTTGCTGCATTGATCAAGGCAGCGCACGGCAAAGCCACCGTGCAGGCATCAGACCTGTCGGACGCCGAGTACACCGTACCCAACCCGATAGATGTATTTGGTCGCCCGGTTACTGAATTGTCTGTGCATTCAGCCAGTGACGGTGAAGGCGACTTCAATGAATATACCGGGGCGTTCAGTGGCGAAAGCATCCAGACCGTGGCGAAGCTTGGGGATATTCCCAAGGACGATATCGGCCATTACAAGAAGGCCGTCGGCAACCACGACCTGTCACTGCGGGCAGAGTCGGGCGGTACGTACATCTCCTGCGCCAATGATGTACGCACCGTAGTCAAAGCCATCAAGCGCACTGCACGTGATGCAGCCGATGCCGTGAAGCGGGTCGGCCAGTAATGCGCTCGAGGGACCGACGTGCGGGCTATTGCGAGTAGTACTGCCCTGCCAACTGATGGATACGTGCTACAGCCTGTTCCTGAACGTGGGCCTGCTCGCTGGCCCACCGCAGCACTTCGGTATCCGGAACATAGCCCGCACCGGTGGACTTGCGTGCGATGAACCACAGCGTTCGCATCACGAACAGCGGGTCGTTTTCCAGGCGCAACTCGCCTGCCGCTTGCAGGTGGCTGACTACCGTTTCAACTGCTTTCTCCAACCCCTGATCCCGTGCGTACTGAACCAGCGTGCCCAGTGTGGTTGGGTGCATTGATGGGTGGATGGTCAGTGGCGTGCAGCATGCTGTATCCAGCGAATCCCAGAATGTCACGCCATCCTTGCAGACCATTGCCACGCGGCGGCCACCTGCCATATCGTCCAGCTCGATAAAGGTACCCGGCTGGTACTTTTCGATTTTCATCTTGTAGCCCTTACGGATTGACTGACCGACATCGGCCGGCATGCCTCTATTGTATGCATGCCGGGCGGCGAAACGTAACGCCTCGGTGGCTGACCGTAGCCACAGTATCGGCCAGCCCGCCGGAGCTCAGGGTTGCGGTGCGTCCCAGGCGACGGTCAGCTGTGCCTCACATTCAGGGCCACGCGCAATGTATGCCTGGCCAACCGGTTTACCGTCAGCGCCTGGTATCTGGAAGGCAGCGTCATCGCTAGCGGCTGGACGCTGGGCCACCCACGCTGATGCCTGGCGAAGCCCGTCGTGGAGGAAATCCGCCTGCGCACCCGGCGCGACCCGCTCCAGGTCCAGCGCGACCACTACCTCATCCCCGCCCTTCAGCACAGGCACCTCACGCGCGCCCTCAAGGCTGCCAACCACGTTGCCATTGGTGTCATGCAACAGGATCGGGTCATCGAGCCCAAGAGGCGCCCTGGCCTTGGCGCCAACTGCCGCCTCGTTCAGAATCCGGCTGACCTCGTATTCGAAGCCCAGGTCGGCGAATGCCGCAGACCCCTCAGGGTTGATCCTCACCACTGCGTAGCGAGAGGCGGCGGCGGGCACCGGAACCTCCACGAGTTCCAGTTGCTCAATGAATGCCGTTTCAGGCCTGGAGCGTGCCACCAGTGCTGACAATTGCTCCACTTGCGCCTTGTTCGCAGCACTCACCTTGGCCTGCTCGTCTTCAAAACCGGCTTCCCGGCGCGCTGCAGCCCCAGCCTGCTCACGCATCACAGGCACTACAAGCGCTTGGCCCTCACCCGCTCGGTTGCTCCGGGCGGCTATTTTCTGGGCCAGTTTTTCTTTCTGCTGTTGCCAGGGAGACTTGGACAGCGTGTCGTCATTTTCATAGATGACCTTGCGCCCGCTGACTTCATGATCGAACGGCCGGGTTTGACGACCTCGGCGCCACAGACTCCCACGCTCCAAAGCAAACGACGTGTTGTCGAGCACCTGGAAGGAGCCGTCTGGCTGCTGCCTGAATGCCTCATTACCCTTGGACAGGCGCGAATCAATCAACGCCTGACGCACTTGCTCCGGGTCTTTGATAAGCGCGTTGTACTGCTCAACCCGCAATGCATCTTCCGGCAGCAAGGGTTCGAGCTGCACGCCCGCGGCTTGCAGCCGCTGATACATGAGCGCCAGCGGGCCCGCAGCCAACACATCATTGCGGTAGCCGCCCCCCACCTGGGAATGCGCGCCAGCAAATCTGATTTCTTCGATGCGCGTGTTGTCATCGAGCCTCAGAGCACTGGTCAAAGGGAAGGTCGCACGGTATTCATTCATCGCCACCAAGTGAGTGGTGGATTTGACGTTAGGGTGGATCTCCAGATTCTTGTCGGTGTGGCCCGCGGTCAGCGGGTTGCCATAAGAGGCCACCGTATCGAAGATAGCAAGCTTGTTGACATTTGCCTCACCCGGCAATACCAGATGCTCGCCGGTGGCGCGCCCTTGGCTGTCCAGCCGCGGCACACCGCGCTCGATGAACACATTAGCCAACGCGCGCGCCTGAGCCGCGCCACGGCTAAATCCAACCAAGTTGACGTCCGGGGACGTGTCCGGGTATTTGTTATGGAATGACACCAGCGCCTGATAAGCCTGCTCGATGCGGCTTTGGCCACCCGCCCCTGTTGCGCACTCGAAGCCAATGGCAGGCAAATTGCGCCGCTGGCTTCCAACCCCGTCAATGTAGACCTTCTCCGACAGCCCGCTGCGTTCACGCCCATCGTATTGCAGGGGCGGGTGCGAGGAGTTGCGCGAAAGGTTGGTGCCTTGAGCGGCATCAAGGTCGTACAACCGCGCGACATTGGTATGGCTGCCCAGCGGGGTATCGTTATCCTTGCTGTTTCGGGTACCGTCAAGGTAGACGGTGATATGCAGAGAATCGCTCATGTCATGTCCCTATGATCCGTGTGCCCGATCAGGTTCTGCGCAGCTCTAGAATATGTTCGCGCAAAGCGTCGCCTGCCTTGTTGATGAAACTGACGTAGAACGCCTTGCCCAGATGCAACAACGGAGACCCGCTCAGTGAATCTGCCGCTGCATCGACCCCCAAGGCACCAGCCTCCTGCGCCAGGTTCTCCAGGTTGCTGGCATGCAGCGCCTCGTCGCAGGGCTGCTGATGGCATGTGGAAATCAGATATTCCATTGCAGCCTCCTCAAGTGCTGCGTAGAGGTGAGTATCCAGCGCAATCAGCGTCTCGCGAACAAGCCCTGGGTCGACTCCCTGCGCTTCCAGGAGCGGGCGGACTCGCGTTTCGGCAAGCGCCAGGAAATCTGCATGGGTATAGCCGGGCATAGGCGCATATACGCCCGCCGGCAACTCGTCGGCACTGCCTGGCTGTTGTTCTGGGTAATGGTCGTCTTGCATGGGCAACTCCCGGTGGCGAATTTGATGATAATGGGACAGCCCTGAGCTCAGAGGCTGCCTGTCATGCTCATAGCGCGTGCGATGGCCTAGCCAGCAGCGCCGCGTTCATTCTGCAGCGCTCTTTCGGCTGCCCGGTAAAGCAATGTCAGGTCTGTGCGAGCGTCCAGCACGTCGGCATGGAACACAGCGGCGACAAAGGGCGCTACCCGGAAGAAGTCTGGGGGCTCTTTGGGCGGCGTGCTATGGATTGGAAAGATCGGGTTCGCCGGGGCCGCCAGCTGGAACTCATAGCCAAAACCACCCAAGCCGGTGCTCACCGACAGCGCCTGGGCCAGGCAGAGTACTGACACCAGTCCAATGTCAGCGACATCATCGGCGTACAGCGCTCCGCCATCGTAGACGAACTGCTCGCCACGGACGATTGCTTGGTCAGCCAGACCAGTCAACAGCCGCCGGAGTTGGTCTTCAAGTGGGTCGTCAACCATGTGTAGCCTCCGCTAGCAGCGAAATGGGTTGCACATCACATTGCGCAGGCATCTGCGCGTCACCGTCCAAGACCCTCAGGCTTCTGAAAAATTCCTGAGTCTCGGTACTGCGCGTCTTGGTACGCACTCACTTATCGTCTTGATTGCCGACCGTCGAGCGGTCTGTCGCATAGGGCTCGCCGGTACGGGATGCGGCACTGCCCCCCCTCTCACCGCCATCGCCGCCCTGCGCGGCAGAAGACGACGCGGCGCCGGTGTCACCTGCCGGGGTTGCCCCGGCAGGCGTCGATGCCTCGCTAAATGCCTGGCCTTGCCCGCCTACGCCTGCCGACCCGCCCGTCGAGGCTGCAGGTTCACTGCCTGCGCTGCCGCCCGCGTCGCTACCAACTGGGGCCGAGCCGCCAGCCATCGATTCCTTGTAGGCCTTGATGCGGGCGTCAGCACCTTCGCTGAACGCCGCCTTGCCTTCGGCGCCGGCGGTTGAAAAGGCCTGCTTGTAATCGGCCCCCGCCTGGCTTGCCGCACCCGCCAGGCCGGCACCTGCCGAGAGGGCACCGGCTGTGAGACCGTCACGCAGACGTGCGCCAGATGAACCGCCCTCCGAGCTGCGAAATGACTGCACACCCGCGCGCCCTGCCGACAACGCCGCCCCGCCGACGTTGCGCGCAGCTCGGCCTGTAGCTCCGACCGTGCCGGTAACGGCTCGCCCCAGCCCGACTCCAGCCGCTTCTGACAGCTTTTCCCCGAAGGTACGCTTGTCCTTTTGGCCCTCCTGGCCACCTTCACCGCCACCACCCGAGGCCTTGGGGGCGCCGCCACTGACGCCCTGGCTGTTGGCATTGAGGAGCGCCTGGCGTCCACCGCCACCTCCACCGCCGCCTCGACCGCCACCACCGCCACCGCCACCGCCTTGCGGACCATCGGGCGGGCTGCCGTCTGGTGGCGACAATTTGTTCTGCCCCTTGTTGCCACCCAGACGCATACCTGAGCCTGTACCCTGAACCTTGGACCCTACGCCCGCCATACCACCACGCATGTCACCCACAGCGCTGGTCTCGCCCATGCTTGGAAGCCCACCACCGATCCAGCTCAGCACCGTGTCTGGTAGCGTTTGCGGCAAACCGAACGTCATGTACAGCACCGGTAGCAATGTCAGGCCGAAGACCATGAACCACCAGGCAAATGTCAGGAATTCCGAGATGGCGCCCACATTGCCGGACGATGTAACGACCGCGCCGCGCATGGCGAAAAAGCCTGTGGCGATATAGTCGATCACCGGGTCTGACACCAATACAGCTGCAAACAGGCCAAGCACTGCCAGGGCAGGACGAGCGAACAGTGACAACAGCAACAGGTAACCTTGCGTCTGCGAGCCCACAAAGGTGCGATCCGGTGTCATGTGCATAACGGCCCACAGGGGTGCGGCAATGATCGACTGCAGAACCGCCAGCACCCAACCAACGAACACGATCATGAACAAGGTATAAGGGAGGCTAGGCAGGAATACCGCGAAGTAGAAAGCCAGCGGCTCGATATAGCTGGCCATGAGCGCCAGCTGCTTGACCGGCACCTCGAGCACCCAATCCCACAGAGGGGTTACTACCTTGTCCAGATCAAGGCCGTTACCCAGCCCTTTGACCGAGGAAAGCGTACCCGCCAGCACCCGGATGGCAGTGCCTGCCGTCTTGATCGCAACATCCGCGACCAGGATGCCTGCCCGCGCAACGGTGAGGTAGTCACCCACGCATTTCATGCGGTTGAGTGAACCGCCCATTTGCCCCGCTGTACCGCAAAGTGGAGTCTGCCCGTTACTGCCTGCGCCTGTAGCGATTTCCACCACATTCAACATCACCCCGTTGACAAACGAGGACATTTTGGCGTCCATGTCGGAACGCAAGGAGCTCAGGTTGATATCGCTTTTGGGGTCCTTGGGGATCAGGCTGGCGATGTCGTCTGGCCTGGCTTTTCTCACCTGGCCACTGCCGGTTTCGGTCTCGGCCTTGGTATTGATTGCTTCGGCAATCGTGGTGACGCTATTGCTTAGCAGCGCAGCGCGTGCGTCCGCAGGCAACCCCCCCAGAGACGGCGGCCCCACGGTGCCCACGGGCTCGGCCAGCACGCCCATGATCTGCCCACGGACCATACCCACACGCTGGAACCAGCCGCCGGCAGCGGCCCAGCCATCAACAGTCAACGTATCGATGAACCCCTTCAGCCCGCTGTCAACACCACCTTGGCCGTTGGTAACTTCAGCAGCGAGATCAGTCGCGATCTGCTTTTCCCACTTTTGGACGATGTTATTGAGCTCATTGGAGTTCACCGCGTCCCATCCAGGGTCATTGATGGTGTACGGCCACCGATTTACCCATGCATCCAGATCCTGCATCAGTGCAACGGCTGAAGTCAGCTTTTTGATCTGAACGCTCACCCTCAACTGCTCCAACGCCTGCGGAATGGCGCCCTCTACAGTTCGCGCTTCAAACCTGAACAGTTTCATCGTGCCGCACACCGGTGAACCGCCGGCCAGGTTGCTCACATCGTTACGGTCTTTAAAGTCATAGGTGGACTCCGTACGCCCGTCGATGACAGCCACCTTGTCGGCAGGCGCACCCTGTCCTGGCTTCGCCTGGAACAGGAAACTAGGTCCACTGGACCCCTTGTAGATCTCAGTGGCGGCCCTCATGCAATAGGCGGCATTGACATACTGCCGGGCGAAATCGCGCAACCCATAGAAAGCACCTGGTGCATTCACGCCCGCGACGATGCCGTCTGGCGACAACACGCCCATTGCCATGCCGGCCTTGTAGGTGCCATTGGCAAAACCCACGCCCCAGAGCGAGAACATCAGCACGATGAGCTGGATGAAGGAAAACCCGCTGGTCGTCGGCAATAGCACGGCACCACCCGCGACAATTCGAACGGGCGTCCACAGGGATGACCAGCTCTTGCCCATCGCCTCACCGTCGTTCGCCGTATTGGTCACGCCCATCACAGCGACATAGGAAACGATCAACGAGCCAATGATCAGGATACCGCTGTTGAAGAAGCTGAACATGGTAGCGAGGATGTTGGCGCTGGCCTCTGCATTGCTGGGATCAATCCCCTTGACCAACGACATCACGACCGGCCCGAAGATCTTTTCAAGCATTAGAACCGACTGGTCGGTGCAATTGCTTGCATCGCTGCACGGAGAAAACGGCATCTGGGCCATTGTGAATACCTACCTGAATCGATTTGCGCGCGGTTGATCGAAAACGTTCGCGACGAATTTCCCTTGGATGCTCCGTCGTCCCTGAGCAGCCGACCGCCTTCCTGACCAGCCCAGAATGCGACTGCAGGTGACGATCAACGTGAGCCATGGCGCCCAATGGAGAGCCATGTCCAGCAGATAGCTAAGACGAGGCCATGGTAAACCAAAAATAACTTAATTATCAAAATATTGTTGTCAGAGAAAACTAACAAACCCTTTTTGTGAACTGCTCCGCATTTTTTGACTGAAAAAAATCAGATTATCGATTTTTTGAAATTTCTAAAAATCAGAATATAAAGCAATAAAAAATTAAATAATAGATATTCTTTAAGTTTTTCCAAATGAAAATAGAGAATTATTGGTGTTTTTCGCCAATCACCGCATTGTCAAACACGGCATCCGACGCTACCTACCTGCACCTGCTTTCCGCCCACTGGAGCCACCCATGCGGCCCATCACAAAGACCAGACGTGAAAATCAGAAGCGCCCCCATACCCCTTCAAACCGGGGACTTGGCAGCCATCTTGTAGATACCGGGACATCCTTCGATCACACTATTTCTCACGCCAGGAAGGGATATCGAAAATTACAAAAAAAACCTGAATGACACGCTTGGATCAGAAGAAATAACAAAGAAGAAATGCTATGGTCTTTCGAGATGGGTAATCCCAGCCTGCCAAGGGCTCCCCACAGTACCTACCTGGGCATGAAAGCCCTGCAAGAAACGACGGACACAGATGCAGCTATCAATACGTGATGCGAGCCGATTTGTGATTGGCGCCGGGCTAATGCAACAGCAAGCTATCGAGGCATCGGGCAACCCGGCGATAACTTTTGAACATGTGGCGCTGGCCGCCCTGCGCGACGGGCCTGATGGCGAAAAGGTCCGATACACCATCGACGTGCTAGCCGAGCAGGAAGCTGGCTGGCTGCGCAATACACCGCCACATACCTTGCGCTCGGACCGGGTGATGCAAAGCCGTGCCGCCGAAACCCGAGCGTTTACAGCCATCCACCGCGCCGTCGTGAGCGTGGTGCAATTCGAAGCAGCGGGGCCCACCGAGAAACGCGCGGCAGAGGGATCGCTTAGGCAATCACTGCTTGGCGTGCTTGAGGCCATCGATAATGCACCCGGTTCCCGCGCAGATCGCGAAGGCCTGCTGGAGAACCTGCGTATTCAGATAGATGCGGTCGCATCCGACACCGAATTCATGAAGCGGGCATTGCGCGACAGCGAGCAGGCCTACTTGGCCGCCGATCTGGACAAGACCTTTGCCCGGTACAACCACCCAACGCTGCCGCGCAGCGATGGGCTCGACGAATACAGCATGTAATAGGCCCCGCCATGCCCACAGCACAGGATTTCCAAAGCTGCACCGCCTCGGTGTTTCCCTCTCAGGCATCCGAAATCGTGATTGCCAAGCAGCCGGTACTGGTTGATTACGGCCACGACCTTCGCGCGGTTATCAACCAGCTACCCCCTGAAGCTTCGCGCATGCTCATGGGGGAATATGGCTCTGCAGGCCCATCACTGGTTAGCGAAATCGAGCAAGGGATTCTGACGCGGGAGTTCGCGTTCGAGCACGCCGCCCAGCAAGCCAATCTCAGTCAGGATTGGCTGAATGCTGCAGAGGGCCACCATCACGGCATTGATGAGTCCGTCGCCGCGGCGGACGATGCGTGGAACAACTCACCTTGAGCCACCCTGACCCTAACAGGGCTGCCAGGCAGCCCCACAGCAAGCCGGCTTAATACGCTTTAAACAGACAAGCGTGTTACCGAGCAGCGTTCGTGAACTTGTAGGCGCTGTTTTTGCAGCTTAACGACGCTACCGTGAAACGTACTTCGTGTTGCGCGTAATCGGCAGAAGAAATGTTTGCCGGCTTGCGCCCTTTATCCACAGCGCCCTTAGGTATCAGCACGGCATCACACAACGTCATGTCTCCGACACGCGTGTTCAGGGCGGCAGCTTTTGAGCGCATCTTCGCTTCGAAATCGCCGTCGTTGATAACCACTGGGGTGCGAGCGGGCGTCGTTACCAAAGCATAGTCCTGGCCCTTCGCCTCACCCAGAAAACCCACGGTGATGTACAGGTTGCGGCCGTTATCGAACCTCGGCATGCCAGTGAAGCGGGTCGTGAATTGATTTTGAGCAGCCAGCTGGCTGATGGTGCGAGCCGTCAACGACTGCCAATAGGCGCGCGGCGGGTTGACTGCATCGTAGGCGGGCGCAGCCCTATCATAAGGCTTGCCGGCGCTTTTCAAGTCATCCTGCCTGATCAGGTAATACTGCTGGCAGTCATCACTGACTTTTGCATCCAGGGGCTTGCCTGACTTGGCGCTGTAGAGCATCGCAGCAGCACACTTGTATTCGTACCTGCCACCCAGATAAAGATACTGCCCATTACCCAGAGGGTTAAGCACGGGAATCAGATCCAGCTCGCCGCCAGCCGCACCACCTGCAAGCCCGTTGACTACCCCGTTGGGCATCATTGAGGTCAGGGAACTGACGGTCTCATCGGAAAAACGAATCTTGGTGGTGCCGTCTGGCATCTGCTCGGTGGTGACACAACCTGCCATGGCAACTGTGACCACTACGGGCAGGATGAGTTTGCACTTGATCATGCGCGCATCCTTACATTAGAAATCGGCTGGAACTCGCTCAGAAAAAACGGCCCATGTCTTGCTGTTTGGCTGTTGCCTGACGGGTTTCGCGTAGCCTGCTGACCACATTACCCGGCTGCATCGGTACTGGATCGCCACACGGCTCACCCACGTCGATCACAAAGCCATCACCTACGCTCACGTTGACGAACTGCACCTGCCTGGCAGCCGCCATCAGTTCACGCTTGCCCGCCTGATCGACGAAAATGCCCAGCGACAGCGGCGGCATGTGCGAATCCATGAGTGCTATGCCGTCCACCGACAGGTAAAGCCGGTCGGACACACTCGCTGCCTGAAACGGCATGACCGAGGCCCATGCCGCCTCGAAAGGCTGCACCCCCACATAAAGGGTGTCGCCTTCCAGCGCAAAACTGAAGCGCCCACTTTGCATGGGTGACAGCAGCATGACCTGATGATGCTCAGGGTGACGCTGCATTTCTTCACGCGGAAAATTGGCTGCCCAGCGCAGCAGGTTCGTGTAACCCACTACTTGCCTGGCTGCACGGCCTATGCGGGCCCTCTCATGGGGCGCAACGGCCGGTCCCACATCCCTATGGCCCTGATTCGACATCAGCATCAGCCCTCGTGTTTTTTACGTTTTTCCAGCATCCCGAAGAAGTCATCGAGAATCTTGTTCAGCATTTTTTGCGGCGTGTGACCAAAGTGTTTGGCATGCTCCGATACACGCTCGTGGTTATCATTGCGCAACGTATAGGCATTGGAAGGATCCTTTTTCCGATTGCGGAACGAAATAAGCCCCGAGCGCCGCGCCATCGACATCATGCGCTCGTAGTCGGTGTGCGATATGTGGAACTTCTTGCGGATATCCACCTTGGTCAAGCGCTCATCCGCCTTCATCAGCCTGACTGACTCAAGCATCAGGTTGTGCAACTGGTTGAGCCTGACCAGATGGTTGAAACCACTGTCTATCTGGCCGCGCTCGACAGCGCCACGGTCGGTATCCGGGCGCGCCAGCCCGCTGGAAAGGTTTTTCAGCACCACTTCATCGGATAAGTCGAGCGGGTTGCGGTTCTTCTTTGTTTCCTTGAAATCCGGGGACTCGCCACTCAGGTAATACACTGAACCCTGTTTGGCAATCTCGACCTCCAGGAAGGAGCAGGCCACCATGAAAATGTCCTCGGTGCACAGCTTGCGCGACACACCTTGCTGGACAACCTCACGGCTCTGGGCTTCACCGGGCGCACGCAGGGCGGCGTGGGTGTGCTTGGTTCTCTGGATATCCTGAACCATGTTGAAGTAAGACTTCAGGGGCAGCACTTTGTCAGACAGGTTGACCAGCGGGTACAACTCTTTGACTGTGTCTGCCAGCACATCTGGCGAGGGGACCAGCAGCGACCTCAGGCCCTGGGCGAGGGACAACAATTGTGCCCCATCTTTCACATCATTCGCGGGTCGCATATACGTACCTAAGGTTTTCCAATCCACAATAATCTACAGGTGCTGAGCAGCCGGCAACCCTTGCTCGCAGAGAGCATGAGTGCGACCTCAGGCAGAGTCAGCCTGCCCGTTGTCTCCAGCCCTGAAAGCATCTCCTGCAGCAACCGCCAGGCGAATGTGGCACGACGAATGCGGGCGGCGACCAGACCTACGCCCGCACAACAGCCAAAAGCATAATCTGCCCCTGAAAAGGGCCGGTACTCCCTTCACTGCGGTGCCAAGCAACCGAGATCACCACCCTGGCCAGGGTCAAGCCCCATGGACTGCAGCGTCTGCTTGGTCAACTCAACCTGCGCCTTGATCGATTCCGGGTCATTCGCCAACTGCTTCGCAACTGCATTTTCAATCGGCGACTGGGTGGACGCAAGCTGTGAAAGCGTCGCCAACACCGCAACCACCAGCACGGGCGGTACAACCCACGCCAACACTGTCTTGCGCCTACGCGACTTTTCGTGTCTGGCAGCGTCGGCGGCGGCCTGTTCGCGCAAAGCCCTGCGTGATGGTGCAGGTGCCACGCCACTCGCATATGGCGCACCGGCGATGGCCTCTAATGCAAGTGCCTGCGGTGGCGCTGCCGATGCAGAAGCCGCCTCGCGCTGGTAAAAGTCTACAAGTGCATCGTTCAAGCGCTCGGACAAAGCCTGGCGCACGGTGTAAGCCACAAGCACCGGATCAACATGGCTCAACGAACCCTTGCGATCGGTTTCCGCGTGGAACACCAGCTGCATCTGCGCCAGTTCATGGGAGTGAATCGCACCCGCCGCATCGCGTACGGCGAGGCTTGCTGTACCGCTCAATTCACGCTGATGACCATTGTCTGCAGCGACTTCAAAGCCATCTACCACCAATGACAACTGATCAAACACCCTCGGCACACGTACGGTACGCGTCGCGCGCATTACATCGTTCGGGCTCTGGCTATCGAACACTACCCAAAGATGATCGGCGGCGCCAAAAATGCGCAAGCCTGGGTCAAAATCAATAGTCGGGGCTTTGGTTTTCATCCGCTCTACTCCTTAAAGTTTCCCAAAGATGTCTTCAAGCACGACGGCTTGTGAAAGCCCCGTCATCATCCTTGGCTTCCCTGTACGATGATCAATGAAGAACGCAGCAGGTACACCCGCCTGGTCCTTGCCGTTGTTGTCGAAGGCCGCGAACAGGAAGGCAAGGTTGGTGCTCAATTGCTCCACGGTTTCAGGCGACGGCTCGGAGCGGATCGGCTCGTGCTTGCCGAGTACCCGCGCCAGCGTCTGCTTGTCGTTGGCTTGCAGGATCGTGGCAGCCAGCGGCACGCCTTCTGCGGGGTTACCCAGCGCTGCTGATGGAATCCACTTGATGGTATGGCCCTTGGCCGCATATGCCCGGGTCAGGTTGTATGCCTCACGGCAGAACGGGCAGCGCGGGTCGATGATGATGTACACGGTGTCGCCGATACCGCCCTTGCCTTCCTTGACACCTGCAAGCGAGTCAACAGTCTTCATGGACTCGGGAATATCGCCCTTGTAGGTGCCATCCATTGCTGCCGCTTCGTGGACATTGGCGCTCTCCACCGGCGACATCAGAGGGGCGACAGGAACTGCCGGCACAGCTGCGGCTACCGGCGCAGGCGCCGGGCCTGGCATGTGGGCGACACCCGGCAAGAACGCATCAGAAATGTTCGCACCGGTCTGCGCGTTCCAAGCAACGCCCGTGAACAGCACAGCAGAGTCAGGGGTGCTGAACAACACGACCTGGTGACCATTCTTCTCTACGGTCCAGGCAGTAAGGCCACCCAAGCCAACAGGGCGGGCTTCTACAATGCGCCCATAGCGCGAAACCCGCTGTGCAGTAACGTCGCTGAGTGCTTGCTGGGCCGCCGGCGCAGCGCCCTGAGCGGTAATGAAAGCAGATAGGTCTTCCGATTGTTGGGGTGCCGCTTGAGCCGTGCCAACAAACGCCGCAAGCGTCAGCACTGCGCTCACAGTTCTGGCAATCACACCGATCATCTTGCAATGTCCTTATTAATAATCCAATACGACCATATTCTAACAAAAACAAATAAAAAGACACTAAATTAATAAAAAAGGCCATCTTGAGTGATGGCCTTTTGAAACCTTTTCTGCTCCGTTCAGTAAACGCTAACCCTCGTGAACCTCCCCGCTGTCCTGCTTCTCGCTCACCAGTGCCTCATAGCGTTTCTTGTCTGCATCCGTATAGCGATAAGCGCCCATTGCCTGATCAAGCCCGTTGACCGCCTTGTCCAGTTGCGGTTCAGACAGCGACATCCCCGCTTTGCACTCATACAGAAAGTGAGAAAGGATGCCTGGGGCTTCAGGGAAGCTCGCCTGCCGCCCGATCGTTTGCAAGGCATACCACATGTCCCTGTCAAAAAAACGAAGCCACCGCAGCTCCGCCGGGGGCAAAACCCCAAGGCGACGAGCCTGGAAGAACATGGCAAACACTATGGTCCTGACAAATGCATGAGCATGCAGAATTGCACTGGCATTGGGATGCTTTATGTACTTCTGGATGACTGCCCGTGGCTCGTCGAGCACCAGGTCAGGTTTCAACCAGGCGTAAGGCTCGGTTGCGCCATTGCCTTTGCCAGCCTTGGTCGCAGGCGGCGTGAACTGGGCCCAGCACCACGCGATCATGCGCTCACTGTCTGCCATCGCTGCCTTGAATGCCTTGTCGTCCAGCGATGTGTCCGTCGCTACCACGCGCGGTAGCGCAATGGCGACCAACAGCGTCTCGGCCGGGTTCAGGTTAGCGACCCTTGTCCAGTGCTGCCCCAACTGCCGACGCATCACCTCATACGCCTTGGCACGATCCAGGGTTGGCGACCAACTGCGGTCAGCCTGTTGCTGCCAGCCACAGATCAACAGGTGCTTGTAGGCAAATTGCCGCGACGTCTGCGACATGCCGAACACCGGATGGTCAAGCGGCTGCGAAATCAGATCAAGCTCTGCGAACATGCGCAAGTGCGGGTAGTGAGCCTTGCTCTCCTGCACAAAACTCTTGATGTTGTGTGTACGGGTAAACTTGAGCTTGGGATGCGTTTTGTTGATACGCATGAACATCCGTACTGACAGTACCGCGATGATCAGCAGCCAGAACGCATTGATGTACAGCGAGGATGAAGTGATTTCGCTCCAGGCCACAGTCGAAAAATCACGCTGGCACGCCCCTGCCAGCCCATCGGGCGCGCACATACGTCCCACCCATGCGCTGATTGCCGAAAAACCCGGAAGCGAAGCCAGGTCGCCCAGGGCACTCGGCAGCCAGAGTTCCACGTAACGGATATAGGCATACGCGGCAGAAATCTTGTCATGGGCGAAATACCAGGCGCCCCAGCCACCGCCATAAAGCACCACCATGATGCCCAGCAATATGGCGGGGTCATCCCAGGTGAAGCTTCTCTGCCCCCCTCCCTGCTGTTTCATTCCGACCTCCTGCGGTAGCGGCCTGGTAACGTGCCGGTCATCCCTGCTTCCTTACCTGATTAGTTCTCTGAGAAGACTGTGGGTCGTGCGCACACGCCCAACCATAAACACACCCGCCTGCCGGAAGACCGCGCCCACTGTCATCTTCTTGACCACTTCGATGTACACCAGGACGACCGTCATGCACAGCGCCAGTGGCAGCAGAAACTTCCAGAACGCAGGTACCAGCAGCAGCAGCAACCAAGGCAATGCTGCACTCGCGTTGATCACGAAAAAACGCGCAGGGGGAGCGCTTCTGCTCCAGTGGTAGCGACCTGTAGCCATAATTTCTCCAAGATTCGTATGGGTTCAAATGCCAATGGCTTACCCGTGGCGAAGGTCAGCCGCAGTCTGTTCGCTGATAAGCCCTGCGGCGAGCAGCCGGTCTGCCTCGGCAGCGAAAGTGTGGCCCTCTTCGCGAACGAATTCAGCCACTCGCTGGGTTACCCGCCCCATGTCGGTCAAGTCCATCAAGCTATCGCGGACCTGCTCGGTAAACCTCAGCCACGAACGTGCCGCCGTACGCTTGCCGTCCACCGTAGGCACCAGCTTCTGGGCCATCATGAAACGACTGGTATCGACCAGGTCATAGATCGCAGTTGCCCGCTCCTGCTCAGGGAATCGGGAAATCATCCGGCGCATGATAGCCGCCACATCCTTGGCGTGTACGGTGCCAAATACAGGGTGCCCGGTGAGCGACAATTCCACCGCTGCACGGATCGTTTCCTGATCGCGCAACTCACCGATCACGCATAACCCAGGCGCACGCCGCATGGCTTCGCGGTTAGCGCGGTAGAAATCCTTGAAGTGCGTCGGGATCTGCGACTGCACGAAGATCGAGTGCGTGCTCTGGATCCTTTCATAGGTGAACTCAATCGGCTCTTCATGACTGATCAGGTTGCCCTTGATTGGGGTATCGTTCTCAAGGATGAAGCGGTTGATTGCGGCGAACGTGGTGGTCTTGCCATGCCCGGTCGCGCCGGCAATGTAAACGATGCCGTCCCGAGGCGTGGCCATACGTACGATGTCTTCGCTAAGGCCAACGTCTTCGATTCTGGGGGGGTCGTCCGGGATGGCCCGAATGACGATCTGACACGATGTGTCACCATGACAGGCAACGGGCGAAGCATTCACCCGGTACGCGTAGCGCAAGCGTGCGCCCCGGGCATCCTTGCGTTGTGGATCGAACAGCTCGTAGCGCTCGTTGACGGCCGTGCCAGAGACAATATCGGTGGTCGCGGTGTCACGGTTGGCTGCCATCTTCAGCAACTCATTGACCTCACCGACATCCAGGGCGCGTCGGGTCACGGCATATAGCTTTCCGTACTTCTTCACAACCACAGGCAGCGCAGGCTGGATGAAGACGTCGCTGACGCCATGGCTAAGGGTTTCGAGCATCATCGCCTTGAACTGGTCCGCTCGGTCAAAGCGGAACGGGTCTTCATACGTTGTCCGCCGCTCCAGCCGCTCGATAAGAGCGCCTGGCTCAAGCGCCATCGCGTCTTCGTGGAAGTGCTTTTTCATCGAGCCGGGGCCTGCAGTGCGCTATTGGCAGGCACCGCAAACGCCTTGGCCGGCGCCTGCGCACCAGGCGCGGGCGCAGTTGCAGCCTTGACGGCAGTGCCAGGCGCCTTGCTGCGCCGCACGGGGTCAGCCGTGCCGGAAGATGCGATCGAACTGCGCCACACATTCATGTTGTCGTTGAACTCAGGCAGGGCGGTAATGCGCAGCAAAGTCTCGTCGACCGCCATGCTCCGCCCGTCCTTGGTCACCGGTATCGCCGCCCCGGAGATGATCGGCAGTGTCACTTGCCCATGACGGGCGAATTCGCTGAAGCGGCGCATGCCGTCGATGTCCCGGTTCATCCGGTCAAGGCCATAGGTGAGCATAAGATTGGCCTGCTCTACGCCCTGAGTCCAGCCATCACGCACGGCCAGCTTCCACACCCGCTCCTCCTCGTCATTGCGTGGCACAAGGGCAGAAACCAATGAAGTACGATCGAAGCTTGGCAGAGGGAAGCTGAGATATTCCCGCCAGCTGGGTGGCACGGAGGAGAACCTTGCCTGTGACTCGATTTTGTACGCAGCACCCGAAAGGCGCAGGGTATAGTCGCCATCCTGGTTGTACAGGTGACGTGCCTCGGTGATCACCGGCGGTACCACACGGTCCTGGATCATCAGGGTGCTGAAGTCGTACACCGTATCGAATTCGCGCTCGCGCAGTTTCAACGCCTTGTTGATGTTGGTCAGCTGCCAGGCCAAGCCAGCCTTCACACCCACCTGCAGCGCAGCATCCAGTATTGCCTCGCCGCGCGCCGCGGACGCCTGGTTTTTCTCATCCCGCATGGCCTCTACGGCCGACCTGGCGTCATCGGGCTCGCCTTGCTTTTGCACATATGCAGGCTTGTCGTAAAGGCGCTCGGCATCCTCGAGCGTCATCGGTGGCATGTCCATTGCCATGATCAGCTCCTTCCCATCGCCAGGGGCACGGGTTTGTAGATCAGGCGCAAGGTATTGGTACTCTTGTCCAGCACAACATCGGCGCCGGTATCAATCTGCTTGCCTACATCGCGCAGCACGTTGATAGGTGTGGCTTTGCGTACCCAGACGTTGACCGGTTTGAGGTCTACGCGTTTGCCGCTTTCCACGTAGGCGTAACCGTAGCGGCGTGCGAACGTCTGCAACAGTTCCTGGGGCTGGCCGATAAAATCGATGTCGACCTGATCGGTGTCGACCGCCGCCTGCCTGGACGCAGCCTGAACGCGGTCGGCGTTCAAGCGCGAGACATAGTCATGCTGTGAGTTGACCGCCACTGCAACCTTGTCCGCGATGATGCGGCTGGCAAAAGCCTCGGTATCCTCAGTGGTTGGCTTGGCCGAGCTTGCACACCCAGCCAGCGCCGCCAACGCAAGCAACAAGCCACCGGCCTTGTAGCCGCGGGCACCCATGAGCATTCCTTTCATGTAGAACTCCTGAAGTTGTGATTCTGGCCAAGCTGGCGAACCGCAGCCACACAATGTGCTTGCAGCCTCGCGAAAATGGGCATTACTGGTAGCTCACCGCCAACTGGCGATGTTGCTGCCGTTCAAGGTACTTGCCCCACTTCACCGCGAGGGGGATAAGGTCTTTCTTGTAGATATCGTTAAACTTGCGCGTTTTGGAATGGTAATTGGCAGCACGCGTCCAGAAATCTTGGCCGTTGTTCTCTTCCAGCTTCTGGCGCAGCAACCAGGCCGCCAGCTCGGCGTTGTAACAACCCCGCCAGGCGACATCGGATTTCGTGATGCTCGGGTACGAGGCGAATACACCTCTGGGGCCCCAGTGCGTTGTATTGATCTGGAAATGCCCCAGGTCGAAGGTACCGTTTTGATTGGAAACACTCTGGCCGTTCCTACCACTTTCCTTGCTGGAAATCGCCAGCAACACGTTGGCCGGCACGCCCTGGCGCTGAGCGGCCTGGATCACGCAGTCTATATCTGCCGGACGCACAGCGTAGAAGCCATCGGCCAATGCGCACGCCGGCCATGAAACGCACAGCAAAATCAGGTACCACCCGGATCGTGTCATGTCAGATGATCCACTTCTGATGCTGGAACCAGAACCAGAATGCGCCTTCGACAAACAGTTGACCGCTCGACACCTGCCAGCTGCGGTAGGACTTCTTCATGCCGAAAACCCACAATGCAAAGCCGATCGACAGCCAGTTCAACGCGATCATGACACCCGCACCAGTGGCCAGCATGTAAACGAAACCCAGGGTCGCTGCCAAGCTGGCAATGAAAAAGGCCCTCGAGTGCAAACGGTGACTGCCGGCAATGCGGTCGAGCTCCTCCCGCTCCAGGGTGGTCAGTTGGCCCCTGACCCTTTCGTTCCGGTAACGCGCTGCATGCTCACGGACTTTTCTGCTATCGGCTTCCTCGAGCAGAGCGAATTGGCAGTTGTTGCATTGCCAGCTATGCAGAACACGCACGCGGCCGCTGGGGTGCTGCTCGATATCCTGATAGTCACCGTCCTGCTGAAGCAGGACTCCACGCTCGCACTCCGGGCAGGCGGGGCTGAAGTTCGAACGCCACAGCGCCTTGATGTGCTGGTTGCCCATGCGCAGTTGGTTCACACCCAGCGCCGCCATAGGCATGGTGATGAACGCGAACTTTGCTGCCCTCTTCCCTGTGCTGAACAACCCCATTTACGTCACCATACATGCTTTAATTACGTTTTTTGATTATCTGTTAGATATCTATCGTCGTCAATTTATAACACAGCTATTCCGATGATTGCCCCTTGGACAGGCGTCTGCACTCATTCTCCAGCTGGCTAAGTTGCTCACGTACACTGCCCAAGGACTGGGGTTCGAGGTCCGCAGGCAAGGTGTAGGTTGTTTCGCGAGCGATGGCCGCACAGGTTTGACTTGCTCGTTCTTGAGCAGCCCATTTCTCGGCCAGCGAGGTGAAAGCCTTGCCTGACGCCAGTACCTGCATGTCGAGCAGGGCTTCTGGTCCGCCCGCAACCAGTGGCACCAAAGGTAGCTCAGGGGTCGGCTCCACTGCCGGAGTTACCGGCGCTGGAAGGGCCGTGTCGGCATACTTCTGCGCAACAGCCAGAATGCTTGTCTCGATAGATGGCAGGGTTGGTTCGCTGGGCGCTGGCTTTGCCCGCGGGGCAGCGTCATGCAAAGCTCCAGTCAGATAAGCCCCCACAATTGCCAGTGAGGTATCGAGGCGGCCCAGCACAGGCCTTTCAGGGTTTGCATAATTGTGCTGGAAGGCCCCATGCATGCGGGCCAGCGTAGGGTCGCCTTTGACCACGCCCCGCACCCGCTTGGCAAACGAACCGTCCTTGAGGCTATCGACCAACGCCTGTCGCGACTGACGGTTCTGCGGCAAGTCCGAAGGTTCGGGGGGCTCCACAGGGATAAAATCGTTGATGCGCATCTCTTTGGGTGCTGGGCCTGCCGTATAGAAGCCAAGCCCGCGAATAAGCGCGACGCCACCCGTCTTACCGCCCTGCGACTTTTTGCCGATGAGGAACGTAAACTCGCCGTTTTCCTGCATCGCGACGTCGTCGTAGTTGAGCCGGCTGCGCTGTTCGATGGCAATGTTGTCCGACTGCCTGAACGTGTCGTTGACCGCCCCGGAGGAACGCTCGAAATTGCCGAGCATCGCCTGCGAAGACTCGGCTGCCGCCCCTTGAACGCGGCGCCAGGTTTCCGACTCGGTACCGGAGGTCAAACGCCCGACCGCGCGGATGTTGGTGTTTTCCCAGGTAGCGTCGGCCTCTTCGGCACTCGATTTCTTCAAAGATGAAAAATCCTGCGCTGCAAAGGTCACGCTGAAGCCAAGGCTCCGGGCCTGCGCAGGTGCTACAGCAAAGCCAACCACTGCGTAATAGCCGTACTCGTCGAGGATGGTGTAGAACGGGAACTGCGAGCCAGTCGGCCGGCTGTCGATGATCTCGCGCACCACACCTTCCACACGATTGCCCAGGCAGCCAGCCATCATCTGTTTGATGCTGCCGACAATCATCTTGCCGAGCATGCGCATGCTGTCGGGCGCTCGCTCCAGCGCTGGCAGCAACACCACCAGCAACCGCCGGTTGATGACCACATCGTAAAAATCGACATCGCCCACCCGCGTCTTGAAGATATGGCCGTAGTTAAACGTCAGGTCGTTGAAGATCCGCCCAAGCTGCATGACGATATAGCCGTGCTGCTCCAGGGTCTTGGTTTCCTGGTTCTTGAACTTGGTTTTCTGGTAACCCGGCAGGGTAAGCAGGTAAGAGCGCAGGGGGGCCACGATCACATCAAACATGTCGCCATATTTGCCACCGTGCTCCCACACCAAGTCTTCGATGACGTTGAGCTCGAAGTACTCCAGGTATTTCTCGGGTGAAAGGTTTATGTGGCCCTTGTCACGCAGGTAAGTCAACGGGCGGGTAAGCGCGGCCACGAACATGATGGCGCGCCCTTTCCACATGTCGCCACCACCACCGGAATCATCCATCAGCGAGACGATGAGTTCGATCAACATGCCCGACGATGTGTTGCCCATCATGTTCATGTTGTTCGTCACCTTGTCGACCTGTTTCTCGACAAAGTCACGGCCGGAGGTGATGAAGTTGATGATCAGCAGGTCGTCTTCGCGCCCAAGGTAACGGGACAGCCTGAAGATTTCCTTTTGCAGCTTGGGGTCACCCTTGCCGTCGACGTAGATGAAGCCGGTGTTCTGTACCAGTGCGTTGAAGACAATACCCAACAGCAGTTCGGTATTGTGGGTGACGAGGCTGTCATCGGTGATGTAAAGATGGTGCGGGTGATCGATCTCGATACACTGACAGGGCGCCTGGCCTGCAGCAGTCACCTTCCACACCGGCGCCCAGCCATCGAACCGGGCGCTGCCACGCCTCTTGCGCACCTTGGGCAGCATCACCGAGACACCGCGGGCAAGCAGCGCCGCGATAGCATCGGTGGTCACGGTGTGGGCCTGCTCGACGCCGTCACGCTCTTTGCTGAGTACACGCCAGAGATGATCGCCCGTTGCCTGGGCACGCCGGCCGTCGCGAGTCGCAACCGTAAAGATCGGCTGCATCCCCTGTTCGATCACCCTCAGCACTGCGGCGTGCTTGCCATCGGGTGTGCAAACGCTGTCACCGACCCTGATCTGGCCCATGCTTACCCAACCGCCAGGGGTTAACACCTTGGCATGCTTGGGCTGCGGCTTACCCGAGCCGGTGGTGCCCAAAACCAGTTGGTGGGTACGCAGGTCGCTATCAGCAGCGTAGATCTGCTCTTTGGTTTCCAGGTCATTACCAAACAAGGTAACGCCTTCGCCCTTCTTGTTGCCTTTGTAAGAGCCGTCGTTGACGTCAGCCAGCTTGGGCACGCGGTACGGAAAATCGAAGGCGCGCTTGTCCACAGAAACGAACTTGCGCGCGAAGGCCCACAACACCAGCAGCAACAACTCGCCCGAAAACGGCACCTTGATCAGGATCAAAGCGAGCACCGGCAAGGCGAAGGTACCGAATACGGCCCCTTCCGCTGACTGGAAGAAGTCGCTGAACCGCTGCCCCGCCAGGCGCGTATCTTTACGCCTACGGTTATTGCTGACCTCATGCTGACGGGATGCGCCCTTGTACTGAGCCATCTGTCACTCCCTCAAACGACGTCTTCGAATGCACTGGCGCCGATGTAGTCGGCAACCAGGTCTTTGGCGATGCGTGCGATCACAGATTGCTCCATGTCGTCATCGACAAACTCCACGTCTTTGAACGTTTCGCGCTTGAGACGCTCGACCATGTCCTTGCAGCCACCGGATGGGAAACGCCGAGCAAGCAACGCCAGTGCATCCGGGCGGGGCATGTGCTCATACAACATGGTTCTCAGCTTGCGGTCTTCGGCAGTGGTGGTCAGCGCCCAAAGGCGCATCGGCCCAGCAGACATGGTGAACAGCTGGCTGTAGGTAGCGTTCTTGGTTTCAAAGCGAGCCAGGAACGTACAGCCGTGCTTGTTGGCACCGTGTACGAAGTTGACCAGGGCATGCTCCTCGGTATCGGACAGGCCGATGTTCTTGCGTAGCCAGTCACGGGTTTCCTTGGTCCCCGAATCGAGAATGAAGGTCGCCGTGGCGATCTTGGTAAGCGAGCCGAAGTCTTCCATCAGCTGGGAAGCCAGGATGATCTCCATGTTCCACTTACGCGCCTCGCGCCCGTCAGTCTGCATCTGCTCCTGCAAGCCCACATGGCCGCCGGTCTTGTGAAATTCGTCCATGCACATGACCTTGTATTCGTCCACCAGGTCGGCGACGAGGCGTTCGTAGAACGGCAGATATTTTTCGGTAAAGAACGGAAAATCTTCCTTGGAGAACGCCACTTTCTTCATAAAGCACTGGCGCGCGATCATGTACATCAGCGCCGTCTGTTTCTTGGCCGAGGCAGACCCCTGCAGCGCCACGTCCTGCAGGTCCAGGGCCACTATACGTGCACTGCCGACGTCGAACCGGGTGTGGTCTGCGAACACCGGGAAGTCACCCACTGCTTCGCGAATACCCAGGATGAAGGCGTCTACCAAGCTGCGGCCAACCTCGCCTGAGCCTTCGTACTCCGCGCGAACTTCTTCCGTCGAGGCCACCGCCACCAGGTCGTTGAGGGTCGGGACGGCATAGCGCTGCGTCACCTCCGCCTCGTAAACCATGCCGGCGTCAAACATCGCATCCACCAGCTCCCAGTAGGTGGTGGCGGGCAGGATGCGGAACCCAAGCTGAGCAACCGCCGTATCTACGACATCATTGTGACCAGGCTTGTAGGTCTCTGGGCTGGCCCGCTCGATCTTGTCATCCTTGCGGCGGTAGGCCAGGTCTACCATGCGGCCAACAAAGTTGCTCATCCCCTCATAGGGTTTTTCCCGTTCAGGCGGCGTCACCAGGATGGTCAGAAAGTTCTTATTGAACTCCCGGTCCTTGGGCAGGGGATAACGCTGGCCCAAGGGGGTATCGAGTGGGTTGATGCAGTCTTTTCGGGCATTCTGCAAACGTTTGTACACCACAAGGTGGTGCAACCTCGGGGGCAGGTTGTCACGCACCAGGTCGCAGAAACCGGAAGACGATATGCCGATATCGGTGATCCCAATGTAGGGCAGGCCCGTCAAGCCAGGCATCAGGCACGACTCGAAATGGTTGTTGTTCATCAATACCGACTTGCCCGAACCAGGCTTGCCGGCGATCAATGTGATCCAGGTAGTCTGCTGGGACGAGAATCGCTGATACTTCAGAATCTTGCCGTCCAGGCTACGGTAGATGGTCGATCCCTCTTGGAACGGTGACGCCGGGCGGGTCAGCGGCAACATGGCAACGGCATCGCCCAATGGCGCGGCCGCAGGCGTGCCAAGGTGTTTTGTGGTGAGGCCAAGGCAATTTGACTGGAATGCCTGCATCGGGTTGCCCGTACGCTCGATAAACACGGGTTGCCCCCACGCCTCCAGCGTGCGCCATAGTTTGGATTTGCGTAGGGCCAGCTCTTTTATCCCTCGCTCGTCCGGGCTGGACCACGTCATTGCGGCAACCTGCAGCTTGACCATGCACTCGCCGTCACGCACCCGCTCGCGCAACTCCTTGGTGGCCAAGTTGATGTTGCGGTTCTGCTCGGAGGTGATCGACAACAACTGGGCGAACAGGCTCTTCCACGCCAGGACGCTCATCCCGTCCGAAGACAACATGACCGAAACCGAATAGGGCAAGGCCCGCGATACACCGTTTTCCTGGGTCTCGGCCCGGTTCAGGCTATTGAACAAGGTATTGAAGTACTGGGGCTCGGCCGGCGGGATCGACATGATCAGCGGCGCATACACCCGGGCGCCAACGCGGACACTGGTAGGGTCGGGAAGCAGCCCCGTGCGCTGACCATTTCCGATCTCACCCGAAGTGACCATGATCTGGCTGGGCAGTGTGGGGTACATGAATTCCGACACGTCGTCTTCGCGCGTGCTGGTCTTCCACCGCATGGGGATTGCACTGCCCGGAATGTACGGCTTCCATGTTCTCGGTGTGATGTCCGGGTTGACCTTCGCGCGGATCGCGCGAATGGCCTCACTGACGTCTAGCACATCCGCCGAGCAGCCAAACTCTGGCGACGTCAGGTCTTCGGTGATCTTGGTCACGAATGACAGATGACGATCCTTCAGGTACGAAATGGGCCGCAACAAGTTCTGCGCATCGGCGGTAGCGGGCCATTGTGATTGCGCACGAAACTCGTTCAGCGCCTCACGTGCCATGGCCCTTTCGGTCTGATCGAGCAGCGCTGGCCGCGACCAGAACACCAGGTAGCACTCTTCGTCATAGACATACTGGGCATACTTGCTCACGCCCTCGTTGATCAAGTGCCGTACGTTGAGGTTCAGTCGCTCGGCGGTGGCCGCCTGCTGCAAGGCGTTCTGCTCAAGGGGCGCTGTGGCGTCCAGGTCACGGCTGAACACGATCTGCAAGTGATGACCACGTACCTTGAAGTAAACGGAGAGGGAAGCCTCAAGCAGGCTGACCAGCCGCTCGAACTGCTCACGCCCGAGCACACTCTTGGTGCCATTGAACCGCACAATGGACGCAAGCGAGCCGTCGTTGGCGACAATGGCCTGCCCCCCATCAACCGTTTCCAGGTCGCAATAGTCTTGTACGTCGGCTTTCAGTTGGCTCAGAACCGTCAGGATCACCGCCTCGAGTTTGTTAAACATGTCCTTGTTCTCCCTGGATGACTTTCTCAACGGCGAGGCTGGTGAGTGCTGCGTAAAGGTGGATCAAGCGAAATTCTTCATGAGCTGGGCCGCGAGGGCCGTCCAGTTATCCGGCTGAAACAGCGAGCGGTTGTTGGCCGCGTAGTACTCAAGCTGGCCACTGGAAAATGCCTGCCGAGTGGGGAACAGGCGCAACGGTGCCAGCCATTCAGCCCGGTCTGCGTACTCTTCGTCGCTGACAAGGGTCTTGCTGGCCAAGGTTTCCGCCACCGCCAGAACCGTGATGACGTCGCCGTCGAATACCTGCTTGAGTGTGTCACTGCCGCGAAACCTGAATGCCGCCAGAAGGCTGGCCAATTGTCCGTTGGTTTCACCATCATCCAGCAGCTCGGCAACATAAATTGCCCGGGCAACATTGTTGATCTCGGTTTGTGTCATTTCCTGCACGGCGACGAAAAAGCCCGTGCCATTCATGGCACATGCACCGAGATGATGAACCTGACGACAGAGATTGCAGGCTGTGATCAGGTTTTCTTTGATGCAGTTGTCAGGGTTGCTGTCCAGTGCATGGATCTGCTGGAACCTGGCGGATTTGAACCCGCAAAAGCGGCAGGTGTAGTTATCCCGCTGTAGCACCGACGTGCGCAGCTTGTCATGCGCAGGGCTCATCAATGTGCGCTGGTCATCATCGGAACGCCACAGCGGCCGACGCACCCCGAACACCGGCTGGTTGGCCTCGCGGTTCACATAGCCGGCCGCCTGGGTTGGGGCTTCGACTGCCCTGTGCTCGGAAGAGGGTTTTGCGCTCACGCCTGATTGCCCCGAGGTTGTCCTTTGATCGCGGGGCCTTGCGCCCCGCCTTTACAGCCAGTGGTGCGTCGGCTTAGCCGACGGTGGTGTTGCGCATGATCCACATCACCGTACCCACGCCGGCCATCAACCCGCCAATGAACAGGCCGACGATTGCGGACATCGGCTTTTCACGCTCGTCCTTGGAGGCTTTCCACAAGGTGTACAGCGACATGGCAACCACCACGAAACCACCGATCGAAACCAGGGAAATCAGCAGTGTGGCACCGCCCTGCGCCGTGTCATCGATATTGGACATCACGTCACTGGCAGTCTTGCCGCCCGAGGTGTCCTGGGTCAGATCGGTCTTGGTAATGGCGAACGCCGAAGGCGCCGCCAGAGCACTGATCATGGCAGTGGTAGTGCGGACTTTGGCCGAATCGTAAGCAGCTTTCAGGGTTTTGAGTGCTTTCATGAGTGACGCTCCTTGAGTTTCCTTTATTGAGAAGCCGTTACGACCACGGCGTGAAAAGCCCAACCAGATTGAATCCGATTGTGTTGTTGAGAACATCGCTGAACCATTTGAAGTTCCACGCCAGGATGCCGCCGATGATCCAACCGAAGGCGGTACCCAGGCCTGCCTGGGACTGGTTATTGAAGTAACCGTTCACGGTTAACCAGCCCTTGACCATGGCGATGAACCCCACGATCTGCATGATGCCGAGTAGCGCCAACGTCGCCAGCTGAGCCTGTTCCTGCAGGGTGGTGCCGGAGGCGGAATACGACAGCATCCGCGAGTTCGCATAATCACCGGTCAGTGTCCGCGACATGATGCCCATCCACTCGAGGGTACCGATCGCCAGCAGAATCGAGCCGATGAGCAATTGCACGCAGGCCGAACCGACGGAAAAACGCTGCCGCCCGGCTACATACTTCAGCGCGTTGTCATGGGTGACGCCCCATATTTCCACCAGTGCTGCAGAGGTCAGGTAGAGACCGATCAATGCGGCAATGCCCTGGCACATCATGATGGCCGTCGGGACCACTTTCCCGATGTTCACCATCACTTCTACAAGATCGGCATATCCGGCTGCCATGTGAACTTCCCTGGTTAAAGAGCGGGCGAGGTGACCACGATGCCGCTGTTGCTATCAATGGCCAGCACTTTCAGTTCGCGTTGCGCCGGGGGCAATTTATCACCCGCCTTCACACTGTCTTCAGCGTCGCCGTTCTGCACCCAGGCGCGATGCCCAACCACCGCCTGGACCTTGTAACCGCTGGACTGCGGCAAGGCGTGAACGGCCCCGCTTGAGCGCTGCACTTGAGCGGCTGTCGACGTGGAAGCCGAAGCCTTGCGCGGCGGTTTGACGATCTCGACGCGCTGACGACTTGCCTCGAAATCGTTCATGCGCTTGCCCAACGCTTCGAGGCTGCTGTCTAGCTGCCTGATGCGCTCAAGCAACAACTGGGTGTTGCGCTGGGCTTCCTGACGCACGATGTTCAGCTGTTTCTCGCTGTTCTGCTGCGCCACCAGCGCGGCCTGCGCCTGCTCCTTGGATTTGGCCAGCTCAATGCTCAGCACATCCATACGTGCAGGTTGCATCTGCTGGGTCTGTACCTGAGCCATGCGTTGGGCCTTGGCAGTTGGCGACGACGTGGACTTGAGCACTATCACGGCGATCAGGATGAGCGCCACGAAGCTGCCGGCGAACACGCCTATGAGTTTTCCGAACGACCAGTTCTTCATGTCGAACTCCTTATCGAGATTGATCGTGTACGTCTTGCAGGAAGAACAGACCGAAGCCTTTGTTCGCGGGCGTCGCGTAGGTGGCCGGGCGGTTGAAGCCGCGGCGCACCTCTGAAGCGATTGAGGTACCGAGTTCACCTACGGACGTGCCGATTACCTGCTTGGTCGAAGGCTCGGTTGTGGTCTGGGCCACCACACCGCTTGGGCTGATGATGGTAGTACCGGCAGTTTGCTGATAGGCACGCCCGTAACCCGACAACAGCGACGCTGCGCCAAGTGCGAAGTAGCGCTCCATGGTGTGGTGATCCTTCGTTTCCGCGATGCCCTGCTTGGCGTCATCCTCACGCAGGGCAACCGCGCTGATACGCATGGTTGGCCTCGAGTCATTTACGGGCGGCGCAAGGATGGTGAACTTCACACGAATGTTGTCCGGCGCCTGCTCGATCTTGCCGATGAGCTTCGAGCCATTCCATTTACCGCCACGCACGGTCGCCAGTACGTCACCCCCGTCATCTGTATTGACCTCCGCATCAAGCGTGGCGTACATGATGGTGCCGGTCTTGATCAACAGTTCCTTGTCAGTATCACCTACCGCCTCGATGGCGTTCGGGTCCTTTTCTTCCTTCACGGTGCGTTGCACTGCACCGGTCTGGGCGCCGCCGTTACGGCTCACCGGGTAATAGCTGACCGTGCTGAAGCTGGTCGTGTCGGCAAAGCCTTTGGCTTTTTCCGTTTCCCCCATCATTTGCTTGATGGACTTGAGGGTTTCGGAACGCAGCTCGTTGACATAGGCGTCACGCTCCTGCTCGGCCTTCTTCAGCTCTTGCTCGATACGCCGACGCTCCTGCTCGGCGTTCTGCTCGCTCGCAGCCTGATAGGCTTGCCGCTGCGTATTGCCAGCTGGCATTGAATCAGCCGCCTGTCCACCGAAGCTGATCGCTGGCACCTCTGGCTGATCTTGTTGATAAGGCTGCCCGGGCACATTGAACTGGGCGCCCTGGCCACGATAGCGCTGTTTATCACCCTCCACTATGTTCGGGTCGAAGCCTGGCTGGTAGGAGGCGCCTCGCTCCGCAGCCTGCTCGGCTTCCAGCGTGCTGCGTTGAGCCCGGCGCTGGGCCTCGGCAGCCGAGATCGGCTCTACCGATACCTCAGGTTGCGGCGCACGCGGTACATCCACAGATGACGCCTTGCCAGCAGGGCCCTCTTTAGACTTCATGCCGTTGTAGGCCAGCGCAGCCAGCGCGACGATTACCAGTGCTGCCGCGATCAGCGACACCTTGCCTACCCCCGAGCCGAAGACCGCCTGCAGGTTGCGCTGCATCTCATCGGACTTGCGGGCTTTGGCACCGTTTCTACCGCCAGATTCGTCACGGTCGGCCACCAGTGGCTCGTGCTCTTCATCGAAACCTGCGTCACTGGGCGGGGTTTTGTTATCGCTCATTGCATATTCCCTTGCTCGATGAAGACAGTCACGGCTTGCCCGCCGGTGGTGAACGTAACGCTGTTCTGCAGCCCGGCGTAGCGATAGACAGCTACGCCAGTGGTGCTTCGAGCAGCATTGGTGTAAGCCGGGTACTGCGCGTCAGCCTTGGCTTTCACATACATGTTCGGGCCGTAGCGCCAGGCCTCCACACCATCCAGGCCAGTGACTTTCAGGCGCTGTGCCTCCTTGGGCGGAACGCCATCGAGGAAATACGCCAACGCGTCGTCAATGCTAGGCATCTGCAACAGAGAAATTCTGGCCACGGCGTCCGGGTTGCGCCCTGGAACCTTGGCGTCCACCCGCATGTCCACCTCTTCCTGGCCTGCTGCCAGAATGAGAATGATGGGGGTAGCCAGCCCACGCAGCGTGACGGTCACGTTGCCGTAAGCGGCTGCGGTGGCCGGGTCGAGTGTCAGAATGTTGGTAGGCACCGCTGTGCCGTCCTGGCCATTCTGGCTGCCCCGCTCCCGGCCATCGCGGAACAGTTCGCGATTGATCGACACGTTCTGGATCATCCAGGGTTGCCCTGCGTAGTCCGAGAACACGATCGAAGACTGCTGGCCCTTGCTTAGACGTACGATGGGCGGCGCCACACCCGGGTCCAGGTTGAGCGCAAGTGTGCGGGTAACGGGCTTGGCAGGGCTGACATAAGCATTGGCCTTCTGCTTTTCTCGCTCAAGCCAAAGCGTCTTGATGAGCTCCAGTTGCGCAGGCGTCAGTTGAGAATCCCGCACATCCTGAACGGTTTCGCCAATAACATCTTCCGGGCGGGGGTAGACCACCTGAGCCACACTCGAGACCTGCCGGCCCAAACCATTGGCCGGGGGCTGGGGCGGTGCGTTGTAATCCTGCATCGGCTGGGCTTGCCGGGCCACATCCCCAGCAGCGGCAGCACGTTGTGGCTCATCGGCAAACGCGGGGATGGCGATAGCGCTCGCAAGCAACGATGCGATCAGATGCTTCTTCATGGTCACTTCCTTGGGATGTACGGCGACAGCTGAACAGAATCGACGGCGATGCCTTTGGTATTGGTGGCCGAGGCAGGGATCTGAACAATGGTCACGGCGGCCAGGAAGTCCTGGCGAGACCGAGGCTGCTGGTCGCCCCCGACGTAGAATTCGATGGCAATGGGTACTTGCACCAGCCAGTAGTTCTGCCCGGTCGCCAGCACCCCACTCTCTTCAACCTGGGCAACCTGGGTGGCCATGGCCCGCAGGATCATGCGGCCCTTGAGCACCCTTTCCAGGTTGCCGGAGTCGTCCAGCGTCTTGAGAAACGCTTTGCGACCATCATCCGTGTACCACCGGGCGCCTGCTGCGTTGAGGTTGGAGCGGTAGTTCACGTAATCGTATGAGTAAGAATTGACCACTGCGTCCTTGGCGAACTCAGCCAGCGTTGCCGGCGTCACGCGAGGGTTGGCCTCGGTCGAGACCTCACAGATCGCGTGGTTGTCCGTGGTGGGGATCCAGCGGTACTTCGGGTACCAGAAAACCACCGCCGCGATAGTCACGCCAAATACGCAGGTCAGCGCCAGCAGTTGCCCCCATACGCGCTTATTGCGGCGCTTGAGGTCCAGGCACTCGAGCTGAAGGCGCTTGACTTCCCTGACAGTGGCAGCGGCCTCGCCAGGCGTTTCGTCGAGGGCCAACTCCAGGAGCTTTTTTTCATCGGTGGCTGGTTTGCCATCCGGGGCTCCACCTGCAGGGGCTCCGTGTTGGGTTTCCTTACTCGACATTACGGATTTCCCCTGTCGTTCCGTCATAAATGCAAATCGAGTCGGTTCCGTCATAGAACACGACATTTTCAAAATTGGTTTGTGTGACCAGCCAGATGGCGGCAATGGCCACGCAAGGCAGCAGTGCAAGGCATGCCCACTCCCCTATATCCAGCAACACGGCCAGGATGCGGTTGTAGCGGCGCAGTGCCCGCACATCCACATCATCGCCAGCACCGGCGCCCCATGCCGTCGACGTTGATTCGAATCGATCCATATCTCGCTCCATGCGGCGGCATTTTCATGCAAAACTTAGAAATACGCAACACCGAAATTTTGACATCAACAAAAATATCAGAACTATCACAACTGATTTTCCAGCGCTGGAGCCAAGCAACGTGTACGGTCTGAGGGTTGAGCCAATGCCAGATCCCTCAAATCAATCTCAAAAAGGGTCGCTGGATTGGTTATAAACATCGAGATCACCACGATATTCCGCAATTTAGATTACAAAAAACGAAAAACGCTACCCCTACCCATCCGTTGAAAAAATCATAAGCAAGCAGTTTTTTTTGATGGCCATAGCGATTCATCCCCACCGAGTTTTGGCTTTCCGTAGGCAACAGTGCAGCCCTCCGGGCCTTGTATACAAAGCACCAGGCTAATAAAAACAGCAGGCATTGAAAGCGGTGGTCGTCCTCCATGACTCGCCTGGTACGTGTGCCAGGCGGGTGTATTCCATTATTGCGAAAGATGGCTGGATGGGCCGTTAAGGCTTGATTTACAGGCTAAAAGGGCCGTTAAAGCTACCTAAAGGCGATTGCGGCCGCATAGCCGGCGCAAAGAGGGCATGATTTTCCACTATATGGATAGCTGTTTGCGATACTGGCAATGTGACACTTACGCCCTACTGATCGTTCCATGCTGGGTTGCCAAATGCATCAAACTCCACATCAGCACGAACATTTTTCTAACAAAAACAAAAGGGCACCCGTGTCGGGTGCCCTTTGGCCTTGCTTCAGGTGACAGCTGTCACCCCATGGATCGCGCGCCCACTGGTTGCGCCTGACCCCGTGTGGTCACAATACCCAGGAAGGAAATCACAATCGCCAACCCCAAGGTCGAACTCACTTCAACCCGGTGTTCAGGCGTGTACATCATCACCGCCAGCGCTGCAGCGATGAAGATGATCACCGCCCAGGTCAGCCACGGGAACAGCCACATGCGGAATTTCAGCTCGGTGTTCTCGCGCTCCAGCCGGCGGCGCATCCGCAATTGGGAGATGGCGATCACCATGTACACCAGCAGCGCGATGGCGCCGGAACTGGCCAGCAGGAACTCGAACACGCCCTTGGGTGCAAAGTAGTTGAGCACCGCAATGGCGGCACCGATCAGCGTGCTGCCGAACACCGCAGCCCTTGGTACACCGACCCTGGAGGTATTTTTCAGCATGGCTGGTGCATCACCGCGCTTGGCCAGCGAGTACATCATCCGCGAGGCGATGTAGATGGAGGAGTTCATGCAACTGGTGACTGCCACCAGCACCACCAGGTCGACCATGAATGCAGCGTTGGGGATATTCATGATTTCCAGCGCACGCTGGTACGAACCCACTACTGCCAACTGCGGGTCATTCCACGGCACTACCGAGATGATCACGAAGATCGACAGGATGTAGAAGGTGCTGATACGCCAGATCACCGAGCGGGTGGCCTTGGCGATGTTGCGCGAAGGGTCGCTGGACTCGGACGCCGCGATGGTCACCGCCTCGGTACCAATGAAGCTGAACATCACGGTGATGAAGGCACCGACCACAGCCGCCCAGCCTTTGGGGGCAAAGCCGCCGTGCTCATTGATCAGCCCGCTGAGGCCACTGACTTCACGGTTGGGCAACCAGCCCATCAGCGCTGCGAAACCGAGGCCGATAAAGCCCAGGATGGCCGTGACCTTGAGGATGGCGAACCAGAATTCGAACTCGCCGTACTTGGCCACGCTGAACAGGTTGGTACCTGCCAGCAACAGAACCGAGGCCAGGGCGAAGATCCAGCTGTCTACCTGAGGGAACCAGGCATTGAGCACGTGCCCAGCAGCCAGGGCTTCGATGGGAATCACCAGTACCCAGAACCACCAGTACAGCCAACCGATGGTATAGCCGGCCCAACGGCCAATGGCCTGTTCGGCGTAGGTGGAGAAAGAGCCGGTGTCGGGGTGCGCTACGGCCATTTCACCGAGCATGCGCATGACCAGTACCACCAGGGTTCCGGCCACAAAATAGGAAACTATGGTTGCTGGCCCGGCCGCCGCGATGGCGTGACCCGAGCCGACGAAGAGTCCGGCGCCGATAATGCCCGCGATGGACAGCATCGTTACATGACGTGGCTTGAAACCTTGTGCAAGGTTGCCATCAGATCCCACGGTGTTCATTGATGTTGTTCTCTTTTTGCTGACACAAGGATGGACGGGCAGGCGTAGGCGAAAAAGGCTCCTTGGGATTCGGGGTGAAGGCAGGTTGCTAGCGCTCTGTTGTTGATGTGTGCAGCGCATCAAATGCAACGTGCCGGTGCGGTTCGGGCTTCATTTAAGCCCCGCAAGCATGTGGGAAATTACACGAGAACGCCTCGGAACTGTTCGATCACGACAGCGCTTTTCCAGCAACGCCAAATGTCGCGATTGGCATATCCGATCGCGCCACCGGGCCAGGCGAAGCTTTTGTTTTTCATTTGAATGTGCAGCAGGGCGCCTCAGGCCAGCGCCCGGTCCACCAATACCTGCAACCGCCCCTGGGAGCAGCGTTCCACGCGTGCCTGCACGCCATAGACGTCTGCCAGCAGGTCCGGCTTGAGTACGTCGGCCGGGGCGCCGCAGGCGATTACCCTGCCCTCGCGCAGCACCACCAGCCAGTCGGCGTGGCTCGCCGCCAGGTTGATGTCATGCAGTACTGCCACGGCCAGCAACCGGTGCGCCTGCACGCGCTCACGCACGGCGTCCATCACCCGCAACTGGTAATGCAGGTCCAGTGCACTGGTGGGCTCGTCCAGCAGCAGTACCTGGGGGTTGCGCGCCAGCAACTGGGCCAGGGCCACCAGCTGGCGCTGGCCGCCCGACAGGCTGTCCAGCGAGCGCTCGGCCAACCCTTCGATACCCAACTGGCGCAAGGCTTCGAAAGCATGGCCCAACAGGTTGTCGCTACTGCCCACGCGCAGGGCGGCAACGATGCTTTCGAGCACGCCCAGGGCAATGCCGGGGGGCAGTTGCTGGGGCATGTAGGCCAGGCGCCGCGAGCGCTCGGCAAAGCCCAGCCGGGTGACGTCCTGGCCGTCCAGGCTAAGGCCCCCGCGCATGCGCTCCAACCCTGCCAACGCACGCAGCAGGGTGGACTTGCCTGCGCCGTTGGGCCCCACAAGTGCCACCAGGCTGCCGGCCGGGAACGCCGGCATGCTCACCTCGTGCAGAATCTGCCGTGCCCCGTAGGCTACCGATATACCTTCAATCAACAGGCTCACAGTTTTCTCCCCCGGCGGAACACCAATACCACGAAGATCGGCACCCCGACCAAAGCAGTGACGATACCCACCGGCACAATCACGCCGGGCATGATCGCCTTGCTGGCAATGGACGACAGCGACAGCATCAGCGCCCCCACCAGCGCACTGGCGGGCAACAGGAAACGCTGGTCCTCGCCCACCAGCAAACGGGCGATATGCGGGCCCACCAGGCCGACGAAGCCGATGGTGCCAACGAAAGCCACCGCAGTTGCAGACAGCAGGCTGATGCGCAGCAGGGAGGCGAAACGCAGGCGGCGGGTGTCCACACCAAAGCTACGGGCGCGGTCCTCGCCCATGCGCAGCAGGGTCATGGCCGGCGCGGCACGCAACGAGAACGGCAGCAGTACCGCCAGCACCAGTGCCAGAATGGCGAGCTTGTCCCAGTTGGCCCGGGCCAGGCTGCCCAAGGTCCAGAACACCAGTTGCTGCAGTACATCCTCGGTAGCCAGCAGTTGCAGCAGTGACACCAATGCGTTGCAGCTGAACACCAGGGCAATGCCAAACAGCACCAGGCTTTCTACGCCAGCGCCACGCAAGCGCGACATGGCCTGCAGCAGCACCACCGACAGGCAGGCGAACACGAACGCCATCACCGTGACCTGTACCCCCGGCGCCATCCAGGCGATGCCCAGCGGGTAGGCGATGGCAAGCGACGCGCCCAGCGCGGCAGACGATGACACCCCCAAGGTAAAGGGGCTGGCCAGCGGGTTGTCGAGGATCGCCTGCATTTCCGCGCCCGCCAGCGACAACGCTGCCCCCACCAGCACCGCCATCAGCGCGTACGGCAGCCGCACGTTCCAGATGATCACCCGCTCGGTGGCACTGAGGGTGGCCGGGTCGAACACCCCCTGCACCAGGCGCCCCAGGCTCATGCCCGACGCACCGCTGGCCAGGTCGCACAGCACCGAAACCAACAGCAGCAATGCCAGGGCGCCCACCAGCCAGGTGCGCCGCCACAGCACCCGGCGGTAGTGCCAGGCAGCCTGCTGGGCGCCGGGCAGAGCCTGCGCGGTCACTTGGCGTCGACCCAGTACTGGCCGTCCAGGCCTACCTTGAGCATGCGGTTGATTTCAGCCATGGTCGCCTGCGGGTCGAGGTCCTTGAAGCGTTCAGGGTGCACCCAGCGTGCCATGGCTTCGATAGCCAGAATATTGAACGGCGAATTGTAGAAGTCATGCCACAGGCCATGGGCCTGGCCCGCCTTGATCGGCCGCAGCGGCGCGAATTCGGGGCGAGCGGTGATCTTGGCCAGGCTCTGGCGCGCCGTCTCGGTAGATACGCCAGCGCCCAGCAGCACGCCGGGGGCGCGGTTACCGGTGGCGATGTACACATCCGGGTCGGCCTGCAGCACGTACTCCACGCTCACATCACCCAGCGCGCCGGGTACCACGTCAGCGCCAATGTTATGCCCGCCCACGGCCTGGACCACGCTGCCCAGGCCGCTTTTGCCGGTGGTGTGGCCAGGCGCCTGCCATACCCCTGCCAGCAGTTCCAGAAACACCTTGGGCCGTTCACTGTCCTTGAGCCCGGCCACCGCATCGGTCACACGCTTCAGGTGGCGATCGTACAGGCTCAGGTACTCGGCAGCTTCCTGCTCGCGGCCCAGCACCGTGCCGAGCGCCTCCATGCTGACCCGCGTGTTCTTGATAGGGTGCACGCGGAAATCGATGAACAGCACCGGCACGCCAGCCTGCTCCAGCAGGTCGGCCACGGGGCTGTGCTGGGTGGGCCCTTCACCGGCGATGCTGAAGATGGCCAGGTCCGGCTTCAGGCCCAATATCTGCTCGGCGCTCACGCTTTGCTCTGAGGCCTGGCCAATCAGCGGCAACTTGGCGACTTGCGGGTACTTCTGCGCATACACCTGGTAGGTGTGCGGGTCCAGCAGGCGCATGTCGTTCTGCCAGCCGACCACCCGCTGGAACGGGTCGTCACGGTCCAGCAACGCCAGGGCGAAGAACAACCTGCCCTCGCCCAACACGATGCGTTGCGGTGTGTGGTCCAGCTTTACACTGCGCCCAAGCACGTCGGTGACTTGCAGGGCACTGGCCGGTTGAGTGAAGCCGAGGCAGGCTGCCATCAGCAGCAAGGCAGGCAGCACGCGCTGCCAAGAACGGGGGAATACGCACATCGGGGTATCCTCTGGAAGAGAATCAGTCGCAACGGAGCCGGCCATTCTAGCCAGCCACCTGCGCTGCCGATGTGCGCGAATGTATTGGCGCGCAGCCGCGCCATTACATTCCATTACCCTAATCGCCTGCTACCAGGTCAGGCAGATCTTGCCGAAATGGCGGTTGCTCTCCTGATAGCGGAACGCCTCGACGATCTGCTCCAGCTCAAAATGCTTGTCCACCACTGGGCGCAAGCCGTTGGCATCGATCGCCCGCACCATCGCCTGTTGCTGCGCGCGGCTGCCTACCAGCACCCCCTGCAGACGAATCTGCCTCACCAGTGCCTGCACCAGCGGCAGTTGCCCGGCCACGCCGGTCAGAATGCCGATCAGCGATACGTGTCCGCCGATGCGCGCGGCAATCATGGACTGTTCCAAGGTGGCCGGCCCGCCCACCTCTATTACATGGTCAACACCGCGGTTGTCGGTCAATGCCCGCACCTTATCGCCCCAAGCCGGGGTCGAGGTGTAATTAATGAGGTGGTCGGCGCCCAGCGCCTTCAGGCGCTCGAGCTTGGCATCGCTGGACGAGGTGGCGATAACCGTGGCACCGGCCAGTTTGGCGAACTGCAGGGCGAAGACAGACACGCCGCCCGTGCCTTGCACCAGTACCGTGTCGCCTGGCTTGAGGCGGTCGTCGCTCATCAACGCCCGCCACGCCGTCAGGCCTGCGGTGGTGAGGGTGGCGGCCTCGGCATGGCTAAAGCCCTTCGGGGCCCGGGTGAACGCTGTGGCAGGCGCCGTTACCTGCCCGCGGGCATAGCCGTCCAGGCCATCGCCAGGCACCCTGGCAAAGCCTTCGACGTTGGCCTGGCCGTCCAGCCAGTCAGGGAAGAAGGTGCTGACCACGCTGTCGCCTGCCTGAAACTCGGTCACCCCACTGCCCACTGCCACCACTTCACCGGCACCATCGGCCATGGGGATGCGCCGCTCACTGGGGCCCCACATGCCGCTGACCACGGCAAAGTCATGGTAGTTGAGCGAGCTGGCGTGCAGGCGCACGGTAATCTCGCCTGCGCCAGGTGCCGCTGCCTCGCAGGTGCCGACTTCGACCTTGTCGTAGCCGCCGCCCGGCTGAACGTAGATGGCCTTGCTGCTCATGGATGGTTACTCCATTCAGGGGAAAGGGTGCGGGTGAGCATAGACGGGCTGGTCAACCCAGCATCGCCCTCAAGGCGTGGCAATCGGCAGCGTGGCGGTCGGCAAGCCCCGGCCAGGGGTTTTCCGGCAGGTTCACCAGCACCGTCCCGGCGCCGGCTGCTCGCCCACACGCCAGGTCGAAGCGGTGATCGCCCACCATCACCAGTTCGTTGGGCGCAACGCCCCAGGCGCTGGCAATTTTCAGCAAACCGTCGGGGCTCGGCTTGGGCGCGGCTTCGTCACGCCCAAGAATCTGTGATACCGCAAAATAATCTGCCAGGCCGATGGCCTCGAGGGTCACGTGCGCCAGCTCACGGGCATTACGGGTAAGAATACCCAGGCGGCAGCCGCGGCCCGCAAGCTCACGCACCAGGTCCACTGCGCCATCGGCAGCCGTCGAGGCATGGGCCAGCTCACGTTCGTGCGCCAGCAGCCAGGCATGCTTGGCGGCTGCTTCGTCTTCGGGCAGGGCGGCCAAGTGGGTGAGGATGTCGGCTGCAGGCGGGATATCGAGCGCCACGCGGATGGCTGCAAAGTCATGCACCGCCACCGTCAGGGTGCCGTCCATGTCGAACACCCAGTGGCGAACCCCGCCCAGGTTCATGCCCAGTCCTTGCGGTGGCGGATCAACCCTTCCTGGCTGGAAGAAGCCACCAGTTGCCCGGCCTGGTTGAAGATGCTGCCGCGGCAGAAGCCACGGGCGTTGCCGGCCCACGGGCTGTCAGTGGCATACAGCAGCCACTCGTCTGCACGCAGGTTGCCGTGGAACCACAGCGAATGGTCCAGGCTGGCGATCTGCATGTCACGCTGCCACACCGACTTGCCATGGGGCAGCAGCGAAGTGGTCAGCAGGCCGAAGTCCGAGGCGTAGGCCAGCAGGTATTTGTGCAGGGCGGGGATGTCTGGCAGTTTGCCGTCGGCGCGGAACCAGGCGTACTTCACCGGGTCGCCGGGCTTGGGGTTGAACGGGTCACGCTCGGTCACCGGGCGGATCTCGATGGGCTTGGCGCACAGTACCTTGTCACGGATGCGCTCAGGCAGCTGCTCGGCCATGGCACTGGCCAGCTCCACCTCGGTAGGCAGGTTTTCCGGGCCGACCACATCGGGCATTGGTGCCTGGTGGGTGAAACTCTCTTCGTCGTACTGGAACGAGGCGCTGCAGGTGAAAATGGTCTGGCCTTTCTGGATCGCCGTCACGCGCCGGGTGCTGAAACTGCCGCCATCGCGCACCCGGTCCACGGAATACACCACTGGCAAGCTGGCATCGCCCGGGCGCAGAAAGTAGCCATGCAACGAATGCACGTGGCGGGCGTCTTCCACAGTCTGGCTGGCGGCCGACAGCGACTGCCCCAGCACCTGGCCACCGTAGAGCTGGCGGAAGCCCAGGTCCTGGCTGCGCCCGCGGAACAGGTTTTCTTCGATGGGTTCGAGGCTCAACAGGTCGACCAGGTCGTCCAACACATGGCTCATCGGTGGGGTTCTCCTTCTTGGCGAGCCTGGCTCGCGGTGCGCCAGCTGGCGGCGCATGATTCAACGGCGCTGTACCGGCAACGGCCAGCGCCTTCCAATGCGGGAAATAATACAGGGTTTGACAGCACTGCCACCCCTGGCGGTTCAGTCGGTGCGCAGGGTCTGCTCCCAGCGGGCGCGGTCGATACGGTAAAGCACGTGGGGGCGCAAGGGGTGGCCGGCAGCAATGCGGGGGTGCTCGAAACTGCCTGCCTCGTCCTGCTGCATGCCGATGGCCTGCATGACCTTTTGCGACGGCAGGTTCAGCTGGCTGGTGAACGACACCACCTCGTTCAGCCGTAACTGGGCGAAGGCGCAACGCAGGCACGTCCAGGCCGCCTCACTGGCAAACCCCAGGCCCCAGTGGCGGCGGGCAAGCCGCCAGCCTATTTCCACCGCCGGGGCAAAGGGCGCGTCGAAGTTGACCTTGAGCAGGCCGGCCATGCCAATGAATGCCCCGCTGTCCTTGCGCTCCAGCGCCCACAGGCCGAAGCCGTACTCATTGAAGTGGCCCCGCAGGCGGCCAATCAGCCCGGCGGCCTCCAGCCGGGTCAGCGGCGCCGGAAAGTACCGCATCACCTGCGGGTCTGCGCACAACGCAGCAAACTCGCGCAGGTCATCGTCATGCCATTGACGCAATACCAGGCGGGCGCTTTCCAGTTGCAGGATGGGGGTCATTGCGGGTTGCTCCGGTCACGGCATGCTTGAGGCAAGTTTAGCGCTGGCAGCGATCAGGGGGTGCCACACACCTGGTATGAGATGCCCAATTGCCCGAGAAAGTGCACCCTCGATAATGGCAAGATCACCACTGCCCCCGGAATGTGAGCGCCCCATGCCGTTGCCGCTGATCTATCACGAAGACTACAGCCCGGAGTTTCCGGCAGACCATCGCTTCCCGATGGACAAGTTCCGCCTGCTGCACGATCACCTGGTCGACACCGGCCTGACGACAGACCAGGCGCTGTTACGGCCAGAGATCTGCCCGGTCGACATTCTGGCCCTGGCCCACGACCGCCAGTACATCCAGCGCTACATGCAAGGTGAACTGCCCCGCGAAGACCAGCGGCGCCTTGGCCTGCCCTGGAGCGAGGCGCTGGCCAGGCGTACCGTGCGGGCAGTCGGCGGCTCGCTGCTCACCGCAGAAATGGCCTTGCAGCACGGCGTTGCCTGCCACCTGGCGGGCGGCACCCACCACGCCCATTACGACCACCCGGCAGGCTTCTGTATCTTCAACGACCTGGCCGTGATCAGCCGCTACCTGTTGGCAGCAGGCCGTGTGCACCGGGTGCTGATCTTCGACTGCGATGTGCACCAGGGCGACGGCACCGCACGTATCCTGCAGGACACCCCGGAAGCCATCACCGTGTCGCTGCACTGCGAGCAGAACTTCCCGGCACGCAAGGCCCACAGTGACTGGGATATCCCCCTGCCGCGGGGCATGGGCGATGAAGCCTACCTGAAGGTGGTGGACGATGCCTTGAACTACCTGCTGCCGCTCTATCAACCCGACCTGGTGCTGTATGACGCCGGTGTGGATGTGCACAAGGACGATGCACTGGGCTACCTGCAACTGACAGACGCAGGCGTTGCCGCACGTGATAAAGCGGTACTGCGGCATTGCCTGGGCCGGGACATTCCGGTGGCAGGCGTTATAGGGGGTGGCTACAGCAAGGACCGGGCGGCCCTGGCCCGGCGCCACGGTATTCTGCACCGCAGCGCCGCGCAGGTTTTGAGTTGTTCACAATGACTGTGGAACCGCTTGTGGATAACCTGCGCGAAAGACGCTGCAGGCCTTACCAATCAAAGCCTGCAGAGACATGATCATTTTTTGATCAGTACGCTCAGGGGTGTGGTTGCGCTAGAATGCGCCACTTTTCCACAGCCTGTTGCCTACCATGCCTGACCCTACCTGCCCCCCATCCCCTCCCGCCGTCGTCATCGGCGCAGGCCCTGCCGGCCTGATGGCAGCCGAAGCCCTGGCCCAGGCGGGCTTGGCTGTGGAGGTGTTCGACGCCATGCCCTCGGTAGGGCGCAAGTTCCTGCTGGCGGGCGTGGGGGGCATGAACATCACCCATTCCGAGGCTTACCCGGCGTTCGTGGGCCGTTATGCCGAGCGCCAGCCTGAGATCGACGCCCTGCTGCGTGGCTTCGATGCCGACGCATTGCGCCAGTGGATACATGGCTTGGGCATCGAAACGTTTGTGGGCACCTCAGGCCGGGTTTTCCCCAGCGACATGAAAGCCGCCCCTTTGCTGCGCGCCTGGCTCAAGCGCCTGCGCGACACCGGGGTAGTTATCCACACCCGCCATCGCTGGCTCGGCTGGAGCCCTGAGGGCGCGCTGCGGCTTGCTTATCCACAGGGCGAACGGCGGGTAGAAGCGGCTGTGGTGGTGCTGGCGCTGGGCGGTGGCAGCTGGGCGCGCCTGGGCTCTGATGGCAGTTGGCAGGCGTTGCTGGCGCAGCGGGCTGTGGATATCGCCCCGTTGCAGCCCAGCAATTGCGGCTTCGAGGTTGAGGGCTGGAGCGCACTGCTGCAGCAGAAGTTCGCCGGTGCGCCGCTGAAGAACATTGCCCTGAGCGTGCCGGGCAGCCCCCCACGCAAGGGCGAGTTCATTCTGACGGCGCAAGGAGTGGAAGGCAGCCTGGTGTATGCCTGGTCGGCAGCCGTACGCGAAGCCATCAACCGCACCGGCCAGGGGCAGCTGTTGCTGGACCTGCTGCCGGACAAGCCTGTGGACAAAATTGCCCAGGCCCTGGCCAGGCCCCGCGGCTCGCGATCCATGGCCAGGCATCTGCAAGGTCAGCTGGGTATCGATGGGGTCAAGGCAGCCTTGTTGCGCGAGCTGACCGATCAGGCTACGTTTGCCAACCCCGATGCATTGGCCCGGGCGATCAAGGCCTTGCCAATCACCCTGGTGCGCACACGCCCCCTGGATGAAGCCATCAGCAGCGCGGGCGGCGTACGGTTCGAGGGGCTGGACGATGGGTTGATGGTCAAAGGCATGCCGGGGGTGTTCTGTGCCGGCGAGATGCTCGACTGGGAGGCGCCGACCGGCGGCTACCTGCTGACCGCGTGCTTTGCCAGCGGTCTGCGCGCAGGGCGCGCAGCGGCGCACTGGTTGGCCCTGCAAGCGTCAGGGAATTGTCCATAACTCATTGATGTAGCAGGGACCTGTGGGAGCGGCTTCAGCCGCGAACACCGGCGCAGCCGGTGCCATACACCGCGCTGCCTGTTTCGCGGGTAAACCCGCTCCTACAGGGTCAGGGTTTGCGCTTGCGGGGGCCGCCGTTGAAGCTGGGCACCTTGCGCACGGCCTTCACTGCCGGTTGCGCACTGCCCGCCTCGGCACTGTCCATCCAGCGGCCCAAACCGCGCTTGGCGCTGGTTTCCTTGGGCTTTTTGGGTTTTTTCGGCTTCTTGATCACCTGGCCACTGGCATCGGTCAACGGTACCCGGTGCTCGGGGATAAAATCCGGCTCCTCGTGACGCGGCAGGCTTTGCCGGGTCAGCACTTCAATGGCGCCCAGCAGTTGCACCTCGTCTGCACACACCAGCGAAATCGCCTCACCGGTGTTGCCAGCACGCCCGGTACGGCCAATGCGGTGGACGTAATCCTCCGCAACGATGGGCAAGTCCAGGTTGACCACCAGCGGCAGGTCATCGATGTCCAGGCCACGGGCGGCTACATCAGTGGCCACCAGTACCTGCACCTCACGTGTCTTGAAACTGTCCAGCGCACGCTGGCGCGTCGCCTGTGGCCGGTCACCGTGGATGCCATCGGCATTCACGCCCTCGGCCAGCAGCCGCTCAACCAGCTGATCGACGCCGTTACGGGTCTTGGCGAAGACCAGCACCTGCTTCCAGCGCTGCTTGCGCAGCAGGTGGCAGAACAGGTCCGGCTTGCGCTTCTTGTCCACCGGCACCACCCACTGCTTGACGCTGGCAGCCGTGGCGTTGCGCGGGCTTACCTCGATGCTCAGCGGGTCCTTCAGGGCGAGCCCCGCCAGCATGCGGATCTGGTCCGAGAACGTGGCCGAAAACAGCAGGGTCTGGCGCTTGCGCGGCAGTGCGGCGTAGACCGATTGCAGTTCTTCGGCAAACCCCAGGTCAAGCATGCGGTCCGCTTCGTCCAGCACCAGCGTCTGTACCTGGTTGAACTTCACTGCATTCTGGCGGAACAGGTCGAGCAGCCGGCCAGGGGTGGCCACCAGCACGTCGACACCACGGCGCAGGCGCATCATCTGCGGGTTGATACTGACCCCGCCGTACACGGCATAGGTACTCAGGGGCAGGTTTTCGGCATATTCGCGCACATTGTTGTGAACCTGCTCAGCCAGTTCGCGGGTGGGAACCAGCACCAGGGCGCGAATGGAATTGGGGGCGACCTTCTCGCCTTCCAGCGCCAGGCGCTGCAGCACAGGCAGGGCAAAGCCTGCGGTCTTGCCGGTGCCGGTCTGGGCCGCGGCCATCAGGTCGCGACCGGCCAGCACGGCGGGGATGGCCTTGGCCTGCACCGGGGTGGGGGTGGTGTAGTCCAGTTGCTGCAGGGTGCGCAGCAGCGGTTCGATCAGGCCGAGTTTGGCGAAATTCATGGCAATACCATCAGGGGGTTCAGCGAAGGCGGCAAGTCTACCGCATCACCCCGGCCTACTTGCAGGTTTCACCTGTAGCCGGAGGCGCCTTGCGCCACTGCGGCAGGCCGATCAGCACCACCGCCCCGATGATCACGGCCATCGCCACGCACTCCTCGGCACCGATGTGCTCCCCGGCAAAGGCGATGCCCAACAGCACGGCGACCGCCGGGTTAACGTAGGCATAGCTGGTGGCGGCCGCCGGGCGTACATGCTTGAGCAGGTACAGGTAGGCGCTGAACGCCAGAATGGAGCCGAAGAACACCAGATACGCCAGCGCCCCCCAGCCAGCAGCGGTAGGCATGTGCGTCATGCGCTCGCCCGACAGCAGGCTGCCCACCAGCAGCACAGCGCCGCCAACCAACATCTGCGCAGCACTGGCCATAGGCCCCTGGGGCATCGGCAGGCGCTTGCTCCACACCGAGCCAAAGGCCCAGGACGCTGCCGCAAAAATCAGCAAAGCCGCGCCCATCGGGCTGGCCTGCAGGTTGGACCCCAGGTTCAACAGTGCGATACCCAGCAGCCCCAGCGCGATGCCTGCCCATTCCAGCCTGGAGTTGCGATAACCGAACATCAGACCGAACAGCAAGGTGAACAGCGGTACGGTTGCCACCGCCAGCGCGGCCACCCCGGACGCCACCCCGGCATGCTCGGCCACAGTCACCGCACCGTTGCCACAGCTGAGCAGCAGAAAGCCGACGGCGCCCGCTGCCCGCCACTGTACCCACGTTGGCGCGGGGGCTCCGCGCCAGCGCATGAAGCCATACAACAGGCTCCCGGCGATTAAAAAGCGCACACCCGCCATGAGCATCGGCGGCCAGCTTTCCACACCGATGCGGATGAACAGGTAAGTGGAACCCCACACCAGGTACAAGGCCAGGAAGGCGCCGATCAGCACCAGGGGAAAGCGACGGGGGGCAGGCATGGGCACACTCGAAATCCGTTTACGGGTGGTGCAGTGTAACGGCGCCCGCTGGGCGCGCTACGTTACAGAGCGGGGCGAAATCAGCAGCACACTTGGCTGTTTTCAGCAGTACCTGGCCAACGCCTCGCGCACCTTGGCAGCGGGCGTTTTCTGCAGGCGGCACAGCAGGTCGTGGGACAGCTGTTGCACACCATGGCTCTGGCGCAGCACACCCGCCAGGTGTTGCAGCAGGTTGGCGGCCATTTCGGCATCGGCCATGGCCCGGTGAGCGGTGCCGGTTTGCGGCAGCCCGGCCCAGCGGGTCAGGGTGCCCAGTTTGTGGTTGGGCGCCGCTGGCAACAAGCGCCGCGACAGCAGCAGGGAGCAGGCGAACGACTGGCTGCGGCTACGGCCGATGCGGCCCAGCTCGTAGTCCCAGAACTTCTGGTCGAAGGAGGCATTGTGGGCCAGCAATGGCGTGGCCCCCACGAATTCGGCGACTTCGTTCATCACCAGGTCCACCGGCGGCGCCTGGCGCACCATGGCCGTGGTGATGCCCGTGAGGCCGGCGACGAAGGCCGGCACCGGCACGCCAGCGTTCATCAGGCTTTGATAACGCGCCACGATGCGGCCGCGCTCCAGCATCACCACCGCCACTTCGGTGGCGCGGCAGCCAGTACCCGGGGATATGCCGGTGGTTTCAAAGTCGATGACAGCAATACGTTCCATGGAAAACCTAGTGTTTGAGCAACAGCGCGCCCTCGATGGGCACATAGCGGGTGGCAGCGCGGATCAGTGACAGGGCTGTCAGCCCGGGCACACCATACACCACAGCGTCGGCGCCGTGGCGCTGGATGACACGCTCCAGCAGCAGGTCGAAATCCCCATCGCCCGACGCCAGCACCACCTGGTCCACACGGCTGGCCGCATCGATCACATCCAGGGTGATCCCCACATCCCAGTCGCCCTTGGCCGACCCGTCGCTGCGCTGAATGTAGGGCTTCAGACGTACCTCGAAACCGAGGTTGCGCAAGATCTGCTGGAACTGTTGCTGCTTGCTGTCGCCACGGTCGATGGCGTAGGCGAACGCCTCGACGATCTGGCCTTCACGGCTGATCTGGTTCCACAAGGCGGTGTAGTTGAAATGGCAACCGTGGGCCTGGCGCACGGTGTAATAGAGGTTCTGCACATCGGCGAACAGCGCGATCTTCTTCACCTCGGCACCTCTGGTCTGGCTCAATGACAGGAGGGCGCCATGCGCCCCCCTTTAAAGCCAGCAGTATGCCAGACCTGTCAGACGTAGGAGTCGTCGTCGAAGAACCCGCCCTCGTCGCTGCCGTAGTCGGCATCGGAGTAACCGCCCTGGTCACTGCCCCAGCCGCCATTGTCGGCCACCTGCTGCTGACCACCCTGGTCGTTCCAGCCACCATTGTCGCTGGCCGGTGACGGTTCTTCCTTGATTACCTCGACCACCTCTTCAGGCTGCGAGTTGTGGTTGAACAGGCTGCTGATGCCTTGCGCCAGCAACACGCCCCCCGCTACCCCCGCGGCGGTCTGCATGGCGCCGCCCAGGAAGCTGCTGGCACCACTGCGGGCAGGGGCAGGGGCCGCGCCAACACCAGATTGCTGGGCCTGCGGCTGAGAAAAGCCTGGGGCCGACGGCTCGCGCCACCCCCCAGCGGACGGTGCCACGGGGGCCGCAGCAGGCCGTTGCGGCTGCGCAGCCGGGGCTGCACTGCGCCCGCCCGTGCCGAAGATGCTCGACAGAAAACCGCCGCCGCCCGAGCTAGGCGCGGCATTGCCTGCCTGCGCAGCCTCGGCCTGGGCGCGCGCTTGCTTGAGCTCGGCCTGCAGCTGCTTGTTCTGCTCGTCCAGCTGCTTGATGGCAGCCTCTTGTACCAGAATCGCCTGGGCCATGTAGTACGGCGCCGCCGGCTGCTGACGCAGGTGCGCTTCGATGCAGGCCATGGCCTGGGCATCGCGAGGCTGGTTCGGGTCCTCGGCTTGCTTGATGCGGCCAAACAGGCCATCGATCAGGGTTTGTTCTTCGGTATTCATGGGCGACCTCGTGGGTAGCAGGGCAACAGACAGCATCAAAGATGGGGCGTGACGGCGCCTGATTCAATCACCTGCGCCGTGAAACTTTTTTCAGCAAGTGACAGCTCCAGGCGTGCTTTGGGCTAAAGTTACCGCCCTGTTTCAATTGCCATGCGATGTTGACCGATGAATCCGCTGAGCGTCCTGCGCGACTCCCTGAGTTTCTTTTACCGCCACCTCGGCGCCATCCTGCCACTGTGTTTGCCACTGGTGGTGCTGGAAGCCCTGATCACTCAACTGCTGTACCGCCAGCTGGGCGACCAGGCTTCACCGGCCTACGGCATGCTGATCAGCTTGCTGTGCTACCCGCTGTACAGCGCCGCACTGATCCTGTTTCTCGACACCCGCAGCAACGGCCAGGTGGTGGCCAACCGCGACCTGCTCGCCCGCGCCGTGCAACTGTGGCCACCGCTGGCGCTGCTGATTCTGATCAGCTCGCTGCTGATCATGGCGGGCCTTGCCCTGTTCGTCATTCCGGGTGTGTGGATCATGGTGAACCTGGTGTTCGCTGAATACCTGCTGGTACTGCGCGGCCTGCCGACAGTGCAGGCCATGCGCGAGAGCGCCCGCATGACCACGGGCCATTTCATGCGCATTCTGGTGTGCATGGTCGGTGCACTGGCACCAATCTGGCTGATTGATGGGCTGATGCTGCTGGCCCTGCCCGACCCGTCCCCTGGCACAGAGCTGATCATGGACAGCCTCAGCGGCTTCCTGCAGTTGTACAGCACCGTGGTGCTGTACCGGCTGTTCATGCTGCTGGAGGGCCAGCAGGCAGCGTGAGGCAACGAGGGAAAGCCTTCGGCCTGCTGGGGTTTGGCATGCTGCATTAGCGTGCCTATCCCCAACAGGCTTTCGAGGAACCCCCTATGGATAGCGCCATTCAGGCACATTTCGCCCGTTCGTTTCGCGCCCGGCTGTACATGCGTGTAGCCAACAGCACTGTGCCACTGCGCCTCAGCCGCAGTTCAGACAAGTTCAGCTGGGGCGTGACCCCTGAGGATGACTGGCTGCAAGCCGGTGGGCGGCAGGACTCACCACTGATGGACTTCCATTACCTTTCAGCTACCGATGACCGCCTGCACTATCACATCACTGTTCCAGGGCGCCCACAAACCAAGACGCTGGGGGTGAGCCGTAATGGATACCTGGGCTTCTACTGGCATGCCGAAGTAACGGATCCCTGGAAGATCGAACCGCTGCGCCAGACTGACGAAGGGCTTGTGTGCCACTTGCGCGACCACCGTGGGTACCGTGTGGGGGCTATCAAGGACACGCCGCACCACAGCGGTGACTGGGTGGCGTTGCTGAACGTGGAGGAAGGGGATGTGTACAACTTCTTGCTCAGGCAGGAGGGTTGAGGGGTCGGGGGGGGGGGGGGGGGGCCCCCCGGGCGCCCCCTCCCGGTTCACGTTCCTCGCGGCTTGGCCCGCGCTGTGGCCTCGGCCACCAAAGGGTCGTCCGGCCAGTAATGCTTGGGGTACCGCCCCTTCAGGTCCTTTTTCACCTCGGCATAGGTTGTACGCCAGAAGTTGGCCAGGTCCTGCGTCACCTGCACGGGCCGCCGTGCAGGCGAGAGCAGGTGCAGCTTCACCTGCTGGCGGCCATTGGCAATGCGTGGGGTGTCCGCCAGGCCGAACAGCTCCTGCAGCCGTACGGCCAGAATCGGCGGGTTTTCGCTGTAGTCCAGGCGAATACTGGAACCTGACGGTACACGCAGGTGGGCCGGGGCCTGCTCTTCCAGCCGCTGTGGCAGTGGCCATGGCAACAGGTTGCGCAGCAGCGTTGGCAAGTCCAGGGCAGCAAAATGGCTCAAACGCGAGACTTTACCCAGATAGGGCTGTAGCCAGTCTTCAAGGCCGTCGAGCAAGGCCTGGTCGGTGAGGTCCGGCCATTCGCTGCTCGCGCTCTGGGCCATGTCCAGCTGGCGCAACAACGCCACCCGGGCTTGCCACTGGCGCAGGTCAGGGGTCCAGGGCAACAGATTCAAGCCCTTGCGCCGCACCAGCGCAAGCAATGCCCGGGCGCGTGCGTCGTCGTCCAGGCCAGCCAGCGGTTCGCGGCTGAGTATGAGCTCCCCCACTTTCACCTGCCGCTCGGCACGCAACACCTGCTCCCGCTCATCCCAATCGAGAACGTCCATCCGCTGCACCTGGTCGGCCAGCACATCGTCCAGCAGGGCGGGGTCGAACTCGGCAGCCAGGTAGATCCGTTCCTCCCGCTGGCCCTGGCGGCTGCCCAGGTCCGCGACCACCAGCCACGGGCATTTCATCAGCGCGTCACTTTCGGCAAACAGGGCGGCACGGCCATTCGCCAGCCGGTACTCCGCACTGCCTTCGCGGCGCTGCTGAGCAATGCGGTCGGGGTAGGCGCATGCCAGCAGCGCGCCCAACCAGCGCGGATGATCGGGGTCAGCCACGGCGTGACGGGCATTACCTTGCAAGAGGTTACGGTACTGGCGCGACAGCTGTCGGGCACGTTGAACGCCGCCCTGGCCACTACGGCCGGCGTTGTGCTCACCGCTGACCAACGCCAGCCGGCTGTGCAGGTCTGCACCGCCGCCGCGCTGGATATCCCGCTCCCCCAGCAGCGCGGCCACGTCACAGGCCATGCGCGACAACCCCAGGGCTTGCCCGCGCAGCAGCAGGTGAGCGATGCGTGGGTGTGCGGGCAACTCGGCCATCGCCTGGCCGTGCTCACCAAGGTGGCCCTGGCTGCCCGGTTTGAACGCCCCCAGCCGCTGCAGCAGGTCCTGAGCCTGGGCGAACGCAGCGGTGGGCGGCTGGTCGAGCCAGCACAGTTGGCCAGGTGTCACGCCCCACCGGGCCAGTTGCAAGGCCAGGCCAGCCAGGTCGGCCTGCAGAATCTCCGCACTGCCATAGGCGGCCAGTTGGTCGTGCTGGGCCTCGGACCACAGGCGGTAGCACACCCCGGGCTCCAGGCGGCCGGCGCGGCCCGCACGCTGGGTAGCACTGGCGCGGGAAATGCGCTGGGTATCCAGGCGGGTCATGCCGCTGCCTGGGTCGAAGCGCGGCACCCGCGACAGCCCGGCATCAATGACCACGCGTACGCCTTCGATGGTCAGGCTGGTTTCGGCGATATTGGTTGCCAGCACCACTTTGCGTCGCCCGTCCGGGGCTGGGTTGATCGCTGCCCGCTGGGCACTGAGGTCCAGTTCACCGTGCAACGGGCACAGCAAAACCTCGGGGCGATCCGCCAAGGCCTCCTCCAGGCTCTGATGGACGCGGCGGATCTCCGCCTGCCCCGGCAGAAAGACCAGCAGGCTGCCGGCCTGGTCGGCCAGGGCATTGAGCACACTGTCGACGACCCGAGGCTCGATGAACTCACCCAGCTGAAACGGCCGCCCCCAGCGGATGTCCACGGGGTACATGCGCCCCTGGCTGCTGACCACCGGCGCATCGCCCAACAGCCGAGACAGGCGCTCCCCTTCAAGGGTGGCCGACATCAGCAGAATCTTCAGCGGCGGGTCGTCACGCAGTAGCTCCCGACCGTTCAGGCCAAGGGCCAGGGCCAGGTCGGCATCCAGGCTGCGCTCGTGGAATTCGTCGAAAATCAGCAACCCCACCCCCTCCAACGCGGGGTCGGCCTGCAAGCGGCGGGTCAGGATGCCCTCGGTCACCACTTCGATGCGCGTCGCAGGCCCTACCTTGCTGTCCAGCCGAATGCGGTAGCCCACCGTTTCGCCCACTTTTTCCCCCAACTCGCTGGCCAACCGTTCGGCAGCAGCCCGAGCAGCCAGTCGGCGCGGTTCGAGCATCAGGATCTTCTGGGTGCCCAGCCAGGGTTCATTCAGCAATGCCAGCGGCACACGGGTGGTCTTGCCGGCGCCGGGCGGTGCTTCGAGCACCGCTTCATCACGGGCTTGCAAGGCCTGGCGCAGCGCAGGCAAAACGGCATCGATCGGTAAAGAAATCATGGTGGCCCTCGAACAGAGACGCGAGTATAACGGCGAACCGACCCTGCTCTATCATGGTCTTAGCTGTTGGTTGCGGGCGCCTTGCCTGCCCTGCTGAATGCCCTCCGGAGATCTACATGCGCATCCCATCCCGCGTAATCGGTGGCGCCCTCGTCGTCACCCTGCTGACCCAGCTGACGGCTTGCGGCACGATTTTCTACCCAGACCGTCGCGGCCAGATCGACGGCAAGGTCGACCCGGCCATTGCCGTGCTCGATGCCATCGGCATTCTGTTCTACGTAATCCCGGGGCTGGTCGCCTTTGGCGTCGACTTCGCCACCGGTGCCATCTACTACCCACGCGGCCAAACCGCCCAGGTAGACCCCGCCAAGCTGCGTAATGCCGTCACCCCGGATGGCAAGGTGGACAACCTGAAGCTGCAAGCCATTCTTGAAAGCGAACTGGGCCAGCGCCTGCCGCTGGACGACCCACGGCTTATCCAGCACCGCGGCAGCGCGGAGCAGCTGGCCAGCCTGGGCCTGGCACCTGCGGCCTGACCCCGCGAGGCCCTGCCATGACGACCCCGGCCGAACACCAGCGCCTGCTGCGCCTGGCTACCCGCGCCTCGTTGGCGGTAGCCAGTATTCTGGTGGTGAGCAAGGCGCTGGCCTGGTGGCTGAGCGGTTCGGTCAGCCTGCTGGCCGGGCTGACCGACTCGGCACTGGATGCAGTGGCTTCCTTCCTCAACCTGCTGGCCGTGCACTATGCGCTGCGGCCCGCCGATGACGACCACCGTTTCGGCCATGGCAAGGCCGAAGCCCTGGCCGGCATTGCACAGGCGCTGTTCATCGGCGGCAGTGCGGTGCTGATCGGCCTGCAGGCGGTCGAGCGCCTGCAGGCACCGCAACCCTTGGGCGACACGGCAGTGGGTATCGCCGTGATGCTGTTGTCGCTGGCACTCACGGTCGCGTTGCTCGCCTTGCAGCGCAAGGTCATACGGGTGACGGGCTCCACGGCAGTGCGCGCCGACTCGCTGCATTACCGCTCCGACCTGCTGCTCAACGGCAGCATCCTGCTGGCATTGCTGCTGGCCCGTTTCGGCTGGCCACAACTTGACGCCTTGTTCGGCCTGGGCATCGCTTTCTACATCTTGTGGAGCGCCTTGCAGATTGCCCGTGAAAGCACGGCCATCCTCATGGACCAGGAGCTGCCGGGTGATGTCAGCGATGACATGGCCCGCCGAGTGCTGGCTATCGACGGGGTACAGGGGGTGCACGACCTGCGCACGCGCATGTCAGGCAACCAGTGGTTCGTGCAGTTGCACATCGAACTGCCCGGCCAGTTGCCTCTGCACCAGGCCCACAGCTTGTGCGTGCAGGCCTCGGAGGTGATCCGCCAGCATTACCCGAAGGCGGATGTGATCGTGCACGCCGACCCTCTTTGACGGGCACGCCTCAGTTGATGCTGTAACCCCTGCCGCTGAAGCAGGCGCCCAGCGCCCGGCGGTAGTTATCCACAACCGGTGCCGGGGGCGCATAGGCTGCGGTGGCGGGGTCGAAGCCTGACTGGCTGACTGCCCAGCGATGGCACTGGTAACGGTCCTGCTCCTGCTGCTGCGGGCCCTGGCCGTACATCGGGTAGGCCACCACGTCGTACCCGCCTTGTTCTGCCGGCCCAGGCCCAGGCGGCGGCGCGACGGCAGGTGGGTTGACCACCACGTACTGGCGGCTGTCATCCAGGTATTGGTAGTAGGTATCGGCCACCAGGTAGAACAGTGCGCCGTCCCGTGTCACCTCCCGGGCATAGGGCGGCAGGTAGTCCACACGCACCCCGTGGGGCGGTGCCACCACGATGTATTCCCTGCCGTGTGGGCGGTACCAATACCCGCCTGAGTAGAAGTAGTCCCGGCCGCCGTAGGGCACCTTCCAGTACTGGTCAGGAAAGCGCTCCACGGTCTGCCCCGGCCGGTACCGCGGCCCAGGGCCCCAACCGCTGCCCTGCCCGTCGGGCCGGCCATGCCAGCCTTCACCAGGCCCACGGCCAGGGCCATCGCCACGCCACGGCCGGTCATCGCCGTGGCGCCGCGGAATATCCTGGTAATAGCCCGGGCGTGGCGGCTGGGTTTGCTGCACTTCATCGCGTGAATTCAGCGCCCGGCCTGGCGCAGGGTCAGGCGCAGCGCCAGGCCCAGCCTCACTGGGTGGCTGCGGGCCGGGTGCGCCCGGGCCCTCGCCCGGCCCGGCGGCCACAGCGCCCAGGCTGACGCCCAAGCCCAGCAAACCCACACCTGCCCACAGCCGAATACGCGACTTCATGGTATGCCTCTCGGTTGAAAAAACGGCTAGCGACGACAGTCTACCGCGCTGGCTGGGCAGGCCCATTAAATTTTCGGCCATGAAAAATGTGCGCCATGAAGTAGTTTGTGAGGCTGAGCAGCGGCGTGAAAGGCCTTGCGGGGCAACAGGTTAGCCAAGATTTCGGTCTCTATGTGCTCCTGTCGCTTTTCGAGCTAGGCGCCGCATAGGGGCTTCGCGGAGGAAAATGCAGAAGCGTCGCAGCGGGAGAGAAAAAGCGCAGCCGTACGCTGCGCTTTTTGTCGTGCGCTGATCGTGGCTATCACAGCCAGGCGCATTTCGCCTTACTTCACTTTCCGCACTTCGGTCGCAGCAGGCGACAGCACGGAACCATCGTTGGCCTGTGGCGCCATGCGAGCAATCGGCTTGCCGGTGCGAGTTTCGATCAGCACCGAATGGCGTTCGCCGCGCTCGAACAGATGCTGTTCGCCCCACTGGCGCAGCGCCACTACCAAGGGGAACAGGTTTTCCCCCTGCGGCGTCAGCACGTACTCCTGATAAGCCGTGCCATCCGAGGCATCCCGTGTGTCGAGGATGCCCGATTCGACCAGTTTGCGCAGGCGGTCGGACAGGATGTTACGGGCCATGCCCAGGTTGCGCTGGAAGTCGCCAAATCGGTGAGTGCCATCGAACGCATCGCGCACGATCAGCAGCGACCAGCGATCCCCCACCACATCGAGGGCGCGAGCAACGGGACAGGGTTCGTCGTTGGTAGTGCGGCGCGGCATGACTTCTCCAGATAGATAGCAACACCCAGGCTTTCTGGTTGCATTTTAAAACCACGTACCTTAGCATTCAATCGGTTTTGTTTTGCAACTAGGTTGCATGGATCGTGGCGCATGAAGTCATCCCGAACTGCCGATATGCCGTGCGGCCTTGTGCTGCTGTTTGCCGCTGCCAGTGGCCTGAGTGTGGCAAATGTGTACTACGCGCAGCCACTGCTGGATGCGTTGGCCCGCGACTTCGACATCAGCCATGCCGCCGTGGGATGCGTGGTGACGGCCACCCAGATCGGCTGCGCCCTGGCCCTGTTGTTGCTAGTGCCGCTGGGGGATCGGGTCGAGCGCCGTCGCTTGATGGCGGTGCAACTGCTCGGCTTGGTAGTGGCATTGGCGATGGTCGGCATTGCACCGTCTGCGCCTGTGCTGCTGACGGGCATGCTGGCGGTGGGGCTGCTGGGCACGGCGATGACTCAGGGGCTGATCGCCTATGCGGCCAGTGCCGCCTCGCCCCACGAGCAAGGGCGGGTCGTCGGCGCCGCACAGAGTGGCGTGTTCATAGGCCTGCTGCTCGCCCGCGTGTTCGCAGGGGGCGTCAGCGATCTGGCGGGCTGGCGCGGCGTGTATTTTTGCGCCGCCGTGCTGATGCTGATGATCGCGCTACCGCTGTGGCGGCTGCCTGCCTTGCCGTTGCCTGCCAATCCCATGCCTTACCCGCGTCTGATCACCTCCATGCTGACGCTGCTGAGGGAAGAAAAGGTCTTGCAAGTGCGCGGCATGTTGGCGCTGTTAATGTTCGCCGCGTTCAACATCTTCTGGAACGCGCTGGTGCTGCCGTTGAGCGCGGCGCCATATCGCTTTTCGCACACTGCCGTCGGTGCATTTGGCCTGGTCGGGGTTGTGGGCGCCCTGGCCGCTGCGCGTGCCGGACACTGGGCCGACCGTGGCCATGCCCAACGAACAAGCGCGGCCTCGCTCACCGTATTGCTGCTGGCCTGGTGGCCGCTGTCACTGATGGAATGGTCGTTGTGGTCGCTGGTGATCGGCATCGTGCTGCTCGACCTGGGTGGCCAGACGCTTCACGTCACCAACCAGAGCCTGATCTTCCGCACGCGCCCCGAAGCCCACAGCCGGCTGGTCGGCCTCTACATGCTGTTTTACGCGGTCGGTAGCGGACTGGGCGCCATCGGCACCACCGTCACTTATGCCCATGCGGGTTGGCAGGGCGTGTGCTTGCTGGGCGCGGCGGTTAGTGCGCTTGCGCTGTCGTTTTGGTGGCTGACACGGAGGATGACTCCGCAGGCTGCGGCTCAGGTATAACACAGGAATGGACGAAACCTCGATGGACGAACTGGAACTGCTGACCCAGGCCGATGCGCGCGGCCGCCGCTACACCGAGGGCCACGGCCATCGCCGGGTGTTTCCTTCGGATGAAGCGATTGCCGCGTTGAGTGCCTTCGACGAACCGCTGCCCGAGCAGGGTCGGCCCGCTGAAGACACGCTGGCGCTGTTAGACGATGTGGGGTCGCCTGCGACCACTGCGTCCAATGGCCCACGCTATTTCGGGTTCGTGATCGGCGCCGCCTTGCCAGTCGCCGCAGCGGCTGAACGGCTGATGCTGGCTTGGGATCAGTGCGCCTCGACCTTCGACAACTCACCTGTCTCGGCAACTCTGGAGCGGGTGGCCGCCCGCTGGGTGCTCGAAGCGCTGGATCTGCCGCGTGAAAGCGCGGTGGGCTTTGGGACCAGCGCCACGGCCTGCACGCTGACGGCCCTGGCCGCCGCACGGCGGGAGCTGCTGGCACGGGTGGGGTGGGACTTCGACGGCCAGGGCCTGCACGGCGCACAGGAAATCCGGGTGGTGATTTCAGAACTGGCCCATATCACGGTCAAGAAAGCATTGCGGGTACTGGGTTTCGGCCTGAACCGGATCGTCCATGCCCCAGTCGATGCCCAGGGCCGGGTGGATGCTGGCCGCCTGCCGCCTCTGGATGAACGCACCATCCTCTGCCTGCAAGCGGGCGAAGTGAACACAGGTGCATTCGATCCCTTTGAGCAAATCATTCCGCGCGCCAGGACGGCCGGTGCATGGGTGCATGTGGATGGTGCTTTCGGCCTGTGGGCACGGGCCTCATCCCTGTCTCACCTGACCCGGGGCATCGAACAGGCCGATAGTTGGACGACCGACGCGCACAAATGGCTGAACACGCCTTACGACTGTGCCATGACCATCTGCCGCGATGCACGGGCGCTGACCGAAGCCATGAGCAGCGATGCCGTTTACTCCAGCGCAAGTACAGATGCGCAGAAGAACCTGACCCTAGAGTTCTCGCGCAGGCCGCGCGGCATCCCGGTTTGGGCGGCATTGCGAAGCTTGGGACGCGAAGGTGTCGCCGAACTGGTGGAGCGGCATTGCGCACAAGCACGCCGCATCGGCGATGGCCTGACGCGGGCCGGATTCGAGGTGCTCAACACCGTGACGCTCAATCAGGTGCTGTTCCGCTGCGCCACGGACGAACAGACGCTGGCGGTGCGCGCGGCGGCGCAGCAGTCCGGCGAAGCATGGTTTGGGGGAACGGCTTGGCAAGGACGGCCCGCGATGCGGATCAGCGTATCGTCTTGGCGCACAGAGGAGGCCGATGTTCAGGCACTCATTAGCCTGCTGCTGACACTTCATGCTGGCAATTAAACAAGACAGTGGAGTTTCGTCATCTTCGCTGCTTCCTGGCAGTTGCCGAAGAGCTGCACCTTGCTCGTGCTGCCGAGTGGCTGCACATCGAACAATCGCCGCTGCCGCGTGCCATCAAGGAACTGGAAGAAGACCTGGGCACGCGACTGTTCATCCGCAACTCGCGTAACACCCGCTTGTCACGGGCCGGGCAGATGTTCCTGGAGCACGTCCCGCGCATCTTCGCCGTCATATAGCAGGCCCGCGAGAGCGTCAAGGCCCTCGCAGCCGGCTACGACGGCCAATTGCGCGTCGCGCTGTCCGATGGCATCACACCGCCGCGCCTGAGTGCCTTCATGATGCAGTGCCGCGAGGGTGATCCAGAGGTCCACATCCACCTGGTCGAAGTGCCGCTGTCGCAGTAGATCTAGGGCCTGCACACTGACCTGTACGACGTGGGGTTCGCGCAGTCGGATGAATGTGCTGCAAGGCGTCCGCCTGATGCATCGGCCAGGAGTTCAACGGCTTGCGCCTGGGGTTGCGCCGCATCGACGGCGGACTTGGTGAGCTTGATCTTTGCCATGTTGACTTCTCGGAATGGCCCGATTCCCGGAAGTCTCATAGCAGCCTTCGGTGGGGAAATCGGGTCAGGTTTCGAAAAGCACCGGCATATGGTGAACGTGCCTAAGCTATTGATAAACCCGTTGTATCGAGCTTCTGCGTAGTCCAGCGAAATGCGGTACTGGAGTGATGGTGAAATGAAAAAGGGAGGCCACTGGGGCCTCCCTTCAGGAATTGTCGTCCGTGCTCGGCGCTTGTGGCCCCGGCTCACCTCACACCGTCTTCTGGAGGGTGCGTAGCCCGGGGGCCTGGCACATCCTGTTGGATGGCTGGCCGCGACCGCCCGCCTAGGGCGCGTCGCCGTGGACTGATGTCCGGGCAGTGATTCTGTTGATAAAGATACCGGGGCAGAGGCGGCACAGGATTGCGAAGATTGCTCGGATAAATAGCACTTGCGCAATTTTTTACCCTGGATTGATAATTCGCCGCAATCTGAAAAGAAAAGGATCAACACGTGAGCAAACTCGACCGCTACGACCTGAGCATCCTCGCCGAATTGCAGCGCGATGCCCGCATCTCCAACCAGGAACTGGCCGAGCGCATCGGCCTGTCGCCCTCGCCCTGCTCGCGTCGGGTCAAACAGCTGGAGGACGATGGCTACATCGCCCGGCAGGTGGCCTTGCTCGACCGCAAGAAGCTGGGCCTGAGCCTGACCGCCTACGTGCTGATCGGCATGGACCGGCACACGCCCGAACGTTTCGAAACCTTCGAGGCGGCCATCCGCAACCTGCCGCAAGTGCTCGAATGCAGCCTGGTGACCGGCATGGATGCCGACTACCAGCTCAAGGTGGTGGTGCCCGACATGGACCATTACCAGAAGCTGTTGCTGGGCAGCCTGACGCGGATCGAAGGCGTTACCAGCGTGCGCTCGAGCTTCGTGCTGAACCAGGTACTGGCCAGTACCGAGCTTCCATTGACCCACCTGCGGTAAATGCCGTTGAGCCTGGGCGTATAATCGCCCGCTCAGCCTGCCTGGAGAACCCTGATGGATCCTGCCGTATTCGAAGAATGGATGATGATCATCCTGGTCACCGTGTTGATCGGTTTCATGGGGTTCATCGTGTGGGACCTGGCCAAGAAATCCAAGGCCGGGCGGTTCGGCACCTTCATCCTGTTCTTCGTGCTGGGGCTGGGCGTGCTGGCCTTCGTGATCAAAAGCGTGGTGGTGGGCTTTCTGGAGGGCGTCTGAGCGTTAAAGGGCCGGCGCCACTTCACGCCAGCAACCCTGCTCCAGGCCATCCAGTGTCCAGTCGCCGATGCGTACCCGCACCAGGCGCAAGGTGGGTAGCCCTACGGCCGCCGTCATCCGCCGCACCTGGCGGTTACGGCCTTCGCGGATCACCAGCTCAAGCCAATGGGTGGGCACGCTCTTGCGAAAGCGTACCGGCGGGTTGCGCGGCCACAGCTGGGGCTCTTCCAGGCGGCGAGCCTCGGCCGGCAGCGTGAGCCCATCATTCAACTGCACACCCTCGCGCAAGCGCTGCAACTGCTCGTCGCTGGGCTCACCCTCTACCTGCACCCAGTAGGTCTTGGCCAGCTTGTGCCTGGGGTCGGCGATTCGCGCCTGCAGGCTGCCGTCGTTGGTCAGCAGCAGCAAGCCTTCGCTGTCCCGGTCCAGGCGCCCGGCCGGGTATACACCGGGGATGTCGATGAAGTCCTTGAGCGTGGCACGGCCTTCACCGTCGCTGAACTGGGTCAACACGTCGAAGGGCTTGTTGAACAGGATCAGCCGCGGCTCGGCCGGTGGCGCCTTGGCCTGGCGGCGGGGGCCGGGAGCAGGCCGCGCCTGGGGGCGGCGCGGCTTGGAACGGGGTGGCAGTGACATGGACCCTCAGCGGAACGGCGGCTCGTCGAAGCTGCGCAGTTTACGCGAGTGCAGCGAGTTGAGCTCGGTGCGCAGCAGGTCCAGCGCAGCGATACCGATCTTCAGGTGCTGGCTGACGGCGCGGTTGTAGAACGCGTTGGCCGAACCCGGCAGCTTGATTTCGCTGTGCAGCGGCTTGTCCGATACGCACAGCAGCGTGCCGTAAGGCACCCGCAGGCGGTAACCCTGGGCGGCGATGGTGCCGCTTTCCATGTCCACGGCCACGGCGCGGGACAGGTTGATCAGCGGCCGCTCCTGAGCCCAGCGCAGCTCCCAGTTGCGGTCGTCGTAGGTCAGCACGGTGCCGGTGCGCAGGCGCTTCTTCAACTGCTCGCCGCGTTCGCCGGTCACCTGCGCAGCCGCCTCCTGCAACGCCATTTGCACCTCGGCCAGGGCAGGGATCGGAATATTGGGCGGTACTACCCGGTCCAGGATGCCGTCACGGCGCATGTAGGCATGGGCCAGTACGTAGTCACCGATGGTCTGCGACTGGCGCAGGCCGCCACAGTGGCCGATCATCAGCCAGCAGTGCGGGCGCAGCACGGCCAGGTGGTCGGTGATGTTCTTGGCGTTGGACGGGCCTACACCGATGTTGACCAGGGTGATGCCATCGCCGTCTTCGGCGATCAGGTGGTAAGCCGGCATCTGGTAGCGGTGCCACACCACGCCGGCCACCAGGGCCTGCGCCTCGCCATGGTCCATGGCCTTTTCGATCACCACGTTACCGGGCAGCACCATGCGCACGAAGCGCGGGTCATCACGCAGTTGATCCAGACCGTGGCTGATGAACTGATCCACATAGCGGTGGTAGTTGGTCAACAGGATCCAGGGCTGCACATGACGCCAGTCGCTGCCGGTGTAGTGCACCAGCCGGCGCAGCGAGAAGTCGACGCGCGCCGCGTCGAACAGCGCCAGGGGCAAGGTATCGGTGCTGTCCCAGTCGTACAGGCCGTCGGCGATGTTGTCAGTGGCAGCAGACAGGTCGGTGCTGGGGAACACCCGCGCCAGCTGCGCCGCGGTGATGCCGCTACCCGCCAGTTCATCGCCCTGGTCGACCACGTAGGGGTACGGGATGCTCTGCTCGCTGACGCCCACCTCCACCGTGACGGTGTAGTCGTGCATCAACGGGCGCAGTTGTTCCAGCAGGTAACCGCGGAACGCAGCCGGCTGGGTGATGGTGACGCTGTAGGTACCGGCCACCTGCACCTTGGCGTAAGCTCGCGTGGTGGCCGCGACTTCGCCGTGGCTGTAGTAGGTCAGGCGCAACGCCGGGTAGCGGAACAGGTCACGCGCCTGGGCATCGGGCTCGGTACGGTCCTTCAGGTAACGTTTCAGGGCCTGGCTGAGGGCACTGGTGGCCTGCTCGTGCAAGGCCGCCAGACGATCGACGGCCTGTTCGGGAGTATCAACGACTTCAAACGCTTGGCTCACACTGTGCTTCCTGTCTGGACATGCATGGGAATCATCTTGCCTGCCTTCTTGGGCAAATACACCCCCATTGATCGGTGTTGCACCCATTCGCCCCCCTTGAGCTCAGCACCGCACCTGTAAACCCGTGCCCACCCTCAGAGCAGCCCGCTCATCCCACCCAGGCTGGCGTGGCCCTTGCCACCAACGCCTCCACATCGGCCCCCCGCGGCAGCACCCCGTACGCCCGCCCACTGCCTGCCAGGCGGCTACCGATGAACGCATCGCTGACCACCGCGTTACCCGCCTGTAGTAACAGCTTGGCCTGCAGCGCCAGGGCAATGTCTTCGGTCAGCTGCCGCGCCCGGTACTGCAGGTCACCGGTGTCGGTAAACGCGGCCTTCAGGTTGCCGATATGCGCCGCCAGCCGAGGGTCGCCATGGCCATCGCCCAGTTCTGTAAACAGCGCATCCAGCACGCCCGGCTCCTTGGACAAGGCCCGCAGCACGTCCAGGCATTGCACGTTGCCCGAGCCTTCCCAGGTCGAGTTCACCGGCGCTTCGCGGTACAGCCGCGGCAGGATGCTGTCTTCCACATAACCGGCGCCGCCCAGGCATTCGGCCGCTTCGTTGATCATGCCGGGGGCGCGTTTGCACAGCCAGTATTTGCCTACCGCCGTGACCAGCCGTGCAAAATGTGCCTGCTGCGGATCATCCAGTTGCTCCAGTGCCTGCCCCATGCGCAGGCTCAAGGCCAGCGCGGCTTCGCTTTCCAGCGCCAGGTCAGCCAGCACGTTCTGCATCAATGGCTGGGCGTTCAGCAACCGCCCGCCCACCTTGCGATGCGCACAGTGGTGGGCAGCCTGGGTCAGTGCCTGGCGCATCAGGGCGCTGGAGCCAACCATGCAGTCGAAGCGCGTCATCGCCACCATTTCGATGATGGTCGGCACACCCCGCCCCTCTTCGCCGACCATCCACGCCAGCGCCCCCCGGAATTCGACCTCGCTGGACGCATTGGCGCAATTGCCCAGCTTGTTCTTGAGCCGCTGGATATAGAACTGGTTGCGGTTGTCGTCCGGGCGATGGCGCGGCAACAGGAAGCAACTGAGGCCTTTCTCGGTTTGCGCCAGGGTGAGGAAGGCATCGCACATCGGCGCCGAACAAAACCATTTGTGGCCAACCAGCTCATAAGGCTGGCCCGGCCCCGGCGCCCCCACCGGGTAAGCCCGGGTGGTGTTGGCGCGCACATCGGTCCCCCCCTGCTTTTCGGTCATGGCCATGCCCAGGGTGACGCCTGCCTTGTGCCGGTCGCCGACATTGCGCGGGTCGTACTGGCAGGCCAGGATCTTCGGCAGCCAGTACTCGGCCAGCTCGGGTTGCAGCCGCAGCGCCGGCACGGCAGCGAAGGTCATGGTCAGCGGGCAACCGCTGCCCGCCTCGGCCTGGCTGTGCAGGTAGGTCATCGAGGCCCGCGCCACGTGGGCGCCGGGGCGGGGTTCGGCCCAAGGCAGCGAAGGCAGGCCATGCTCGACGGCGGTGCGCATCAGTTCATGGTAGGCCGGGTGGAATTCGACCAGGTCGATACGGTGGCCATAGCGGTCATGGCTGCTGAATTCGGGTTTGTGCGCGTTGGCCAGGAAACCTGCCTGCATCAATGGCCCACCCGCCAGCGCGCCGTAGGTATCGATCCGCGACTCGGCCCAGCCCGCCCCGTAACGCCTGGACCACTCCTGAAGCGGCAGGTCGAGGCGGTAGAGGTTGGCGCCATCCAGGGGTGGGGGCTGGTTGGTGACTTCGTGGGTTTCAGCGTACTGGTGCAGGTTCATGGAGGGCTCCTGGATCCGGGGGAGTCAAAGCTCGCCGCAGGATTTGCAGCGCTTGAGGGATCGCGCGCCGCCCGCGCGGCGCATCGCGAGCTGCGCTCGCTCCTACAGTTTATTTGGGCCAATTATTCCTGCGCCATGCGAGCATAGCTCGCGATGCGCCGCGCGGGCGGCGCTCGTTCTGTCAGGCGCTGCCCCTGCCATGGCGAACACACTCCAGCCCAACCCCATACCCTCAGGGCAAGCGCCGCGCCTGCCGGATATCCGGGCTCATCTGCACCTGCGAAATCGCCATGTTCACACTCAACTCAAACCGGCTCCCTAGACCGCGCGTCGACTCATGGGCCAACCGTGCGCCCAGCAACTCGCCCATCTGCCGGCAGATCGACAGCCCGATACCCAGCCCGCCATAGCGCCGGGTCATCGACCCATCCACCTGGAAGAAGCGCTGGTACAGCGTCGACTGCTCCAGATCATCGAAGCCAATGCCGCTGTCGCTCACGGTAATGCTCAACGCCAGATCCCTCGGCCCCACTCGGCGCCCACGCACCTGAACCGTCACACCGCCCTGGTGGGTGAACTTCAACCCGTTGTCCACCAGGCAACCCAGGCAGCGGGCCAGCTTTTGCGCGTCACCCAGCAGCTCATCCGGGATGTCGGCGGGAATGTCCAGGCTCAGGTACAGCCCCTTGCTCAACGCCCGCCCCGCATACCCTGCACGCAAACCCTGCAGCAGTGCGCGCAGGCTGAACGGCGCGGGGTGCGCGCGCAGGCGGCCTGCCTGCAGTTCAGACAGGGTGAGAATGGCATCCACCAGGTCCATCATGCCCTGCGCCGACCCCACAGCAGTGCGGTGGTAATGGGCCATTTCGGCGTCCATCGGCAGGGTCTGCATCAGCTCCAGCGAGCCGATCACACCATTCATGGGCGTGCGCAGTTCATGGGTAACGCTGGCCAGAAACTCGTCCTTCAGCCGGTTACTGGTGGCTAACTGCTGGTTGACTTGCTCCAGCGTGCGGCCGGTGTCACGCAGGGCCTGCGCCTGCTGATTGCGCAGGCTGTTGATGCGGTCGGCCAACGCCAGCGACAGCAACGCCACCTCCAGCGCCGAACCCAGCTGGCTGGCGTACATGGTAATGAACAGGTTCGGCAGGTAACCCAGGACCATGAGGGTGTTGACCAGCCCACCCAGTAAAAACGCCGTCCAGGCGATGATGAACCACCGCGCTACACGCAAACCACGCCACCAGGCATACAGCCCGGCGCTGAAAATGCTCACCGTGAACAGCAGTGCCAGCGCCGTTGCCATGCGCAACGCGATGCCGTAGCGCAGGGTCACGGCCAGCACCATCACCCCTGCGCCGCCCAGCATCAATGCCTGCAACAGCCGGTCAAACCGCGGGCTGATGCTGCGCAGTTGCAAAAAGTGCCGGGCGAACTGGCAGCCAAACAGCCCGGCAGCGCCGATGAACAGCGGCGTACAGGCATTCGCCCACCAAGGGCTGTTTGGCCACAGGTAGGCAATGCCTGCACCGTTGACCGACACCTGGTACAACCCGAACGAAGCGATATACAGGATGTAGTACAGGTAACTGACATCGCGCACGCTCAGGTAAATGAACAGGTTGTACACCAGCATCACCAACAGCACGCCATAGATCATGCCCAGCACGTAGAAATGGCTGGGCTGCGCCTCCAGATAGGCCTCCGGCGCCCACAGGGCCAGCGGCGCCTGTACCGAACCCTGGCTGTGCAGGCGCAAGTAGACGGTGGTGGCCTGCCCCGGTGGCAACTGCAGGCTGAACAGGTAATTGCTCTGGCGGATCTGGCGGCTGTCGTAAGGCAAGGCATCGCCCGTGCGCTGAGCCAGCTGAAAATGCCCGTCGGGGTTGGCAACGTACAGTTCAAGGTGATCGAGGGGCGGGTAGGCGAGTTCCAGCAACCACTGGCGTGGCGTGGCAGCGCCCTGCGCGAGGGGCCGCAGCTCTAGCTTGAGCCAGAACACCGAAGTGGAATAGCCGGCGTTCATCACCGCTTGCTGGTGAGGGCGAAAGTGCTGGGCGAAGCCAGGTGCGCTGACCTGCGCGATGCTGGCACTGCCGTCTGGGTCTTCATACACCTGCATGACCTTGCCCAAAGGCAGGTGACGGGTGGTATCGGCGAAGTCCACCGCGCCGGCAAGCACCGGCAGCAAACCCAGCAACACAATCAGCAAATAGCGCATACAGCCCCAGCATGGCCTGGCCAGTCGCGTCGTGTTCGCCTCCTTTCCGTTTGAGACGACGTGAGCCGGCAGTACCCATTGATCGAATGATGCGCGCACTCTAGCACACCTGCGTCAGGCTGCCGCAGGCAACAGCGAAGAAACCGCTCTAGAACAGATGTTACAGGCCATTATCGACTACAGTCCTTACCCTGACACAACTAAACCCGCGCCTGGGGCGGCCCCCTCAAACCGCTTTGGTGGTAAGCTCGCCGACCATGAATACCTACGCCTCCCGCCCCGTTGTCCTCTGTCTCTCCGGCCACGACCCCAGTGGCGGCGCCGGCCTGCAGGCAGACATCGAAGCCCTGCTCGCCCAAGGCTGCCACGCCGCGCCCGCGGTGACCGCCCTGACTGTGCAGGATACCGTCAACGTTACCGACTTCCGCGTGCTCGACCGTGCATGGGTGCTGGCCCAGGCCAATGCCGTGCTGGCCGACTCCCAGGTGGCCGCCGTGAAGCTGGGCATGCTCGGCTCTATCGAGATGGTCGACACCGTCGCCGAACTGCTGGCCGCGCACCCGCACCTGCCGCTGGTGTGCGACCCGGTACTGCGCGCGGGCGGCGGCGGGCGGCTGGGCAAGGACGAGGTGGGCTACGCCCTGCGCGAGCGCCTGTTGCCATTGGCAACCATCGCCACGCCCAACCTGCCAGAGGCGCGTATTCTTGCCGAACTGCCCGAGGGCAGCGCCGATGAGTGCGCAGACAAACTGCTGCAGTTCTGCAAGCACGTGCTGATTACCGGCGGCCACGGCGACGAAGCCGAAATCCACAACCGCCTGTACAGCCGTGACGGCCAGCACCACACCTGGACGTGCCAGCGTCTGCCGGGCAGCTACCATGGTTCGGGCTGCACCCTGGCCAGTGCCCTGGCCGGTCGCCTGGCCTTGGGCGAACAGCTGGACAGCGCTGTACGCAGCGCCCTGGACTACACCTGGCGCACGCTGCGCGATGCAGAACAGCTGGGCAAGGGCCAGTACGTGCCGCGCCGCCTGCCGCTGGACTTCTGCTCCTGACACGAGGTGTTCGATGAAACTACGGGGCCTGTACGCCATCACCGACAGCCAGCTGCTCGCCGGGCGTTTTCTGAGCCATGTGCAAGCAGCCCTCGAAGGCGGTGTGTGCCTGCTGCAGTACCGTGACAAGGGCGACGACGACGCACGCCGCCTGCGGGAGGCCGAGGCCCTGAAAAACCTGTGCGAGCGTTACGGCACGCAACTGATCATCAATGACGATGCCGAACTGGCTGCACGCCTGGGTGTGGGTGTGCACCTGGGCCAGACCGATGGCCCCCTGACGCCGGCCCGCGCCTTGCTGGGCCGCCAGGCAATCATCGGTTCTACCTGCCATGCCAGCCTGGACCTCGCTGCCCAGGCGGCCAGCGAAGGGGCCAGCTATGTCGCCTTTGGCCGCTTCTTCAACTCCACCACCAAACCGGGTGCACCCGCTGCCAGCCTCAGCCTGCTGGAACAGGCGCGCCCCCAGGTGAAGCTGCCGATCACGGTGATCGGCGGCATCACCCTCGACAATGCCGCCCCGCTGGTTGCCCATGGCGCCGACCTGCTGGCGGTGATCCACGGCCTGTTCGGCGCCGATAGCGCGCAGGAAGTCACCCGCCGCGCCCGCGCCTTCAATGCCTTGTTCGCATCCTGATTCGAGAGAGCCTTCCATGTCCCGTTCCGAAGCCCTGTTCGCCCTAGCCCAGAAGCACATCCCCGGGGGCGTCAACTCGCCCGTGCGCGCCTTCAAAAGCGTTGGCGGCACGCCGCTGTTCTTCAAGCACGCCGAAGGTGCCTACGTCGTAGACGAGGATGACAAGCGCTATGTCGACTATGTAGGTTCCTGGGGCCCGATGATTCTTGGCCACGGCCACCCTGAGGTGCTGAATGCCGTACGCCGCCAGCTGGAACATGGCTTGTCCTACGGCGCCCCTACCGCCATGGAAACCGAAATGGCCGACCTGGTCTGCGCCCTGGTACCGTCCATGGAAATGGTACGCATGGTCAGCTCGGGCACCGAAGCGACCATGAGCGCCATCCGCCTGACCCGTGGCTACACCGGTCGCGATGCCATCATCAAGTTCGAAGGCTGCTACCACGGCCACTCCGACAGCCTGCTGGTCAAGGCCGGTTCCGGCCTGCTCACCCAGGGCGTGCCAAGCTCAGCAGGCGTGCCGGCCGATTTCGCCAAGCACACCCTGACCCTGCCGTTCAACGATATCGCTGCGGTCGAAAAAACCCTCGCCGAAGTAGGCCAGACCGTCGCCTGCATCATCGTCGAGCCGGTTGCCGGCAACATGAACTGTGTACCGCCGGCCCCGGGCTTCCTCGAAGGCCTGCGTGAGCAGTGCGACAAGCACGGTGTGGTGCTGATCTTCGACGAAGTGATGACGGGCTTTCGTGTCTCGCTGGGCGGCGCCCAGGGCCACTACGGCATCACCCCCGACCTGTCCACCTTCGGCAAGATCGTCGGCGGCGGCATGCCCGTCGGCTGCTTTGGCGGCAAACGCGAAATCATGGGCTGCATCGCCCCCCTCGGCCCGGTTTACCAGGCAGGCACGCTGTCGGGCAACCCGCTGGCGATGGCCGCCGGCCTGACCACCCTCAACCTCATCAGCCGCCCGGGCTTCCACGCCGAGCTGACCGACTACACCACCCGCATGCTGGACGGCCTGCAGCAACGCGCCGATGCCGCAGGTGTGCCGTTCGTCACCACCCAGGCGGGTGCCATGTTCGGCCTGTACTTCAGCGGCGCCGACGACATCGTCACGTTCGAAGACGTGATGGCCAGCGATGCAGAGCGCTTCAAGCGCTTCTTCCACCTGATGCTCGACGGCGGCGTGTACCTGGCCCCGAGCGCGTTCGAGGCAGGCTTCACCTCCATCGCCCATGGCGACAAGGAGCTGCAAATCACCCTGGATGCGGCTGAGAAGGCCTTTGCCGCGCTGAAGTGATGCAGCGCCGGTAATGGCCCCGCACAGGTGCTGGAGGGGGCCATTACCGGCAATCAACACCGCGCACAATCAGCCGACTTCCCCAACCCGAGATAAATTCCAGTAAAACTTTGTAAGGTTGGCGCTGCTTATCCCATAATGTGCCACCAGAGACATTGGCCGCAGCTTTGCAGAGGTAAGTCGATCCCCATGAACCGCACCGGCCGCGCCCTCACCCTGGGCTGCCTGCTGCTTCTTCAGCCCCTGCTGGCCCTGGCGGAGGGCGGTAACTCGTTGCTTATCCCGGCAACGGGGCGCTGCACGTTGAATGTGCAGCCTGAAGACCTGGCAAATGCACTCAAGGCTTGTGAGCAGACCGCGACCGCAGGGGATGCCCAGGCGCAGTTCGAACTGGGCGAGCATTACTACACCCAGGCCCCCAAAGACCTGAACAAGGCACTGGACTGGTTCCAGAAAGCGTCGCTGCAAGGTCATGCCGAAGCCCAGTACCGCCTGGGTGCCATGTTTTTCCGTGGTGAAGGGGTCAAGGCCAACAACGTGCAGGCCTACATCCTGCTGAAGATGGCGGCGGTCAACGGCGCTGAAGATGCCCTGGACATGGCCGACGAGGTCACCGAGCAGATGCCCCGCGACGAGCTGGAACACGCCACTCAGGTACTCGGCCAGATCTTCCGCAAGTATTTGCTGGAACTGCAGAACGCCGACGGCCGCTCTCCGTTCTCGCCATTGCCCTGAGTGCTGCATAGCCGGCAGCGCCGATCGGGGCTTTCGCCACTGCCATTCAAGGGTTATTCTTGGGCTCACACCCATTGCCGTCGAGCGGCTAAAAAAAGACCTTGAACGCACCCATAGAACCCCATCGTTTCATCCTCGAGCCCTTCGAGGCCCCCCGTTTCGCCAACTTGTGTGGCCAGTTCGACGAGCATCTGCGCCTGATCGAACAACGCCTGGCCATCGAGATCCGCAACCGCGGCAATCAGTTCGAACTGATCGGCGACCCCAAGACCACCAGCGCTGCCGAGCAGCTGCTGCGCCGTCTTTACCGTGAAACCAAGGCCACCGAGCTGTCACCGGAGACCGTGCACCTGTACCTGCAGGAGTCGGCCGTCGAGAACATCGACAACCCGGCGGTCAACGAGGTCAGCGTTTCGCTGCGCACACGCAAGGGCAATATCCGCCCACGTGGCGTCAACCAGCAGCGCTACGTGAAGGAAATTCTGGCCAACGACATCAACTTCGGCATCGGCCCGGCGGGCACCGGCAAGACTTACCTGGCCGTTGCCTGCGCTGTCGACGCCCTGGAGCGTGAACAGGTGCGGCGCATCCTGCTGGTACGCCCGGCGGTTGAGGCCGGCGAGAAGCTCGGTTTCCTGCCGGGTGACCTGGCGCAGAAGATCGACCCGTACCTGCGACCGCTCTACGACGCACTGTATGAGATGCTGGGTTTCGAGCATGTGGCCAAGCTGATCGAACGCCAGGTGATCGAGATCGCTCCGCTGGCCTACATGCGCGGGCGCACCTTGAACAACAGCTTCATCATCCTCGACGAAAGCCAGAACACCACGCTCGAACAGATGAAAATGTTCCTTACCCGCATCGGCTTCGGTTCAACCGCCGTGATTACCGGTGACATCACCCAGGTCGACCTGCCGCGTGGCACCAAGTCGGGCCTGGCCCACGTGATCGAGGTGCTCAGGGACGTACCGGGTATCAGCTTTACCCACTTCCAGCCCAAGGATGTGGTCCGTCATCCACTGGTACAGCGCATCGTCGAAGCCTACGACCGCTTCGATGCCCGCCAGGCCAAGCCCGAGGCGCCTGGCAAAGATGCTTGAACTGGACATGCAACGGGCGACCGACGCGGCCGCCCCGGATGACGTGGCGTTCCGCCGCTGGTGCGAACTTGCCTTGCGTCAGCGCCAGGCCGATTCCGAGATGACCATTCGTCTGGTCGACGAAGCCGAAGGCCGGGAACTCAATCACACGTACCGGCACAAAGACTACGCCACCAACGTGCTGTCGTTCCCTGCAGACGTGCCCGATGACCTGCTCGATATCCCGCTGCTGGGCGACCTGGTCATTTGCGTGCCCGTGGTCGAACGTGAGGCTGCTGAACAAGGCAAGCCGCTGGAGGCCCACTGGGCGCACCTGGTCATCCACGGCTGCCTGCACCTGCTCGGCTACGACCACATCGACGATGACGAGGCCGAAGAAATGGAAGGCCTGGAACGGGATTTGCTGGCGCAACTGGGTCACCCCGATCCGTACGCCGACGATGAAACCGACTCAACCACACACTGATACACCAAGGATCACGAGAACCGCCATGAGCGAAGATCGATCGAGCAACGGGCAAAAGTCCTGGCTGGGCAAACTGACCCAGGCTTTTGCCCATGAGCCGAAAAACCGCCAGGAGCTCCTCGAGCTGCTGCGCGAAGCCCACCAGAACAAACTGCTGGACAGCGAAGCGCTGACTATCGTCGAGGGCGCCATCCAGGTGGCCGACCTGCAGGTACGCGACATCATGGTGCCGCGCTCGCAGATGAACAGCATCCGGGCGGGCCAGTCGCCGCGCGAATTCCTGCCGGCGGTGATCGATGCGGCGCACTCGCGCTACCCGGTCATCGGCGAAAGCCACGACGATGTGCTGGGCGTGCTGCTCGCCAAAGACCTGCTCCCGCTCATTCTCAAAGAGAATGGCGACAGCTTCAACATCAAGGACCTGCTGCGCCCCGCCACCTTCGTGCCGGAGTCCAAGCGCCTGAACGTGCTGCTGCGTGAATTCCGCGCCAACCACAACCACATGGCCATCGTCATCGACGAGTACGGTGGCGTGGCCGGCCTGGTTACCATCGAGGACGTGCTGGAACAGATCGTCGGCGATATCGAAGACGAGCACGACGTCGAGGAAGACAGCTACATCAAGCCGCTGCCCAGTGGCGACTTCCTGGTCAAGGCGCTGACGCCCATCGAGAACTTCAACGAATTCTTCGACAGCGGCTTCTCCGATGACGAGTTCGATACGGTCGGCGGCCTGGTCATGAGTGCGTTCGGGCACCTGCCCAAACGTAACGAGACCACCGAAATCGGCTCGTACAAGTTCCGTGTCCTGAATGCCGACAGCCGGCGCATACACCTGCTACGCCTGACCCCGATCAACCGTTAAGGACAAACATGCACTGGATCACCCGCCCCGGCTGGCCCGGTAACCTGCTGGCCCTGGCGGCCGGTGCTTCCACCCTGCTGGCGCTGGCGCCCTTCGATATCTGGCCGCTGGCGCTGCTGTCCATAGCGGTGCTCTACCTGGGCCTGCGCGAGCTCAGCCCGCGCCAGGCCCTGTGGCGCGGCTGGTGGTTCGGCTTTGGCCTTTACGGGGCCGGCACCTGGTGGATCTACGTTAGCATGACCACCTACGGCGGCGCTTCGCCGGTACTGGCGATCGCGTTGCTGCTGGCATTCTTTGCCGCCCTGGCCTGGTTTTTCGCCTTGCCCACCTGGTTGTGGGCCCGGTGGCTGCGGCGCAACGAGGCACCGTTGGCCGATGCCCTGTGCTTCGCGGCATTGTGGCTGCTGCAAGAGGCCTTCCGTGGCTGGTTTCTCACTGGCTTCCCGTGGCTGTACGCGGGTTACAGCCAGCTGGACGGCCCACTCGCAGGCCTGGCACCGCTCGGCGGCGTGTGGCTGGTCTCGTTCACCCTGGCTTTGACAGCTGCGCTGTTGTGCAACTTGCACCGCCTGCGTGCGCGCCCGGCATTCCTGGCTATAGCGTGCGTGCTGCTGCTCAGCCCCTGGGGCCTTGGCCTGGCGCTCAAAGGCCACGCCTGGACTACCCCGGCAGGCGACCCGCTGAAGGTGGCTGCCATCCAGGGCAACGTCGAGCAAGACGTCAAATGGGACCCCGCACACATCGATGCGCAACTGGCGCTGTACCGTGACCTGAGTTTCAGCTCCCGGCCAGTGGACCTGCTGATATGGCCGGAAACCGCAGTGCCGGTACTCAAGGACCAGGCCCAGGGCTACATCGACATGATGGGCCGCTTTGCCGCCGAACGTCATTCGGCGCTGATCACCGGGGTGCCGGTGCGCGAGGTGGTGCACCGCCAGCGCCGCTACTTCAATGGCATCACGGTTGCTGGCGAGGGTGACGGTACGTACCTCAAGCAGAAGCTGGTGCCATTTGGTGAATACGTGCCGCTGCAGGACATGCTGCGTGGGCTGATCGAGTTCTTCAACCTGCCCATGTCCGACTTCGCTCGCGGGCCGGAAGACCAGGCTTTGCTGCAGGCCAAGGGTTACCAGATTGCACCGTACATCTGCTACGAAGTGGTCTACCCGGAGTTCGCCGCAGGCCTTGCCGCGCGCAGCGACCTGCTGCTGACCATCAGCAACGACACCTGGTTCGGCACCTCCATCGGCCCGCTGCAACACCTGCAGATGGCGCAGATGCGTGCACTCGAAGCGGGGCGCTGGATGATCCGTGCCACCAACAACGGCGTCACGGCCCTGATCAACCCTTATGGCCGCATCACAGCCCAGGTGCCTCAGTTCCAGCAGGCGGTGATGTATGGCGAAGTGGTGCCGATGCAGCAGCTCACGCCGTATCTGCAGTGGCGCTCGTGGCCGTTGGCGATCGTGTGCGGCCTGCTGCTGGGCTGGGCGCTGCTGGCCGGGCGGGTTGCCAGGGCTGTCTAAACCTGCACCAATGTAGGAGCGAGCGCAGCTCGCGATGCGCCGCGCGAGCGGCGCTGGGTACCTCAGGCTCTGCTCGCCCCCCACGCGGGCGCGGGCGGTTCAATAAAACAAGCGGTAGCCTACCAAGCCTGCCATTTCATTGAGTAGCTGCCCGCTCTGCCACACCGATCGGCTCTCGGGCAGCAAGCCAGCGAAGGGGCGGGCAGGGTCGCGCCCCAGGAACCCCACCGGAGCTGGCACCACCGTGAACCCCGCCTGTTCGAAGCTCCAGCGCGAGCGCTGCATGTGCCAGGCTTGCGTCACCACCACCACCCGGCGCACGCCAAGCGGCTGCAACAGCGCTGCGGTCAGCTGGGCATTCTCCCAGGTGGTACGGCTGGCTTCTTCACGCCACTTCACCTGAACCCCGAAATCTTCGGCCAGGCTATCAGCCATCAACCCGGCTTCGCTTGGCGGCGTGCCGTAATGCAGGCCACCGCTGGTCAGTACCGGCAGCCCCGAAGCCTTGGCCAGGCGCGCCGCAAAACGCAGGCGCTCCAGCGCAGTCGGCGTCGGCTGGTCAGCCCCGGCCCAGGCAGGGTCGCCGCGCTCACGGCCAGCCCCCAGCACCACGATGGCATCGGCCCGGCGGCTGAGGTTCGCCCACTCGCCAGGCTCCAGCGCCGGCTCGGTTTCCAGCAACCGCGCCGCTTGCTGCACCGTCAACGGCAGGCTCAACAGCCAAAGGCCGCCAAGCCCCAAGGCGAAGCACAGCGCAGCAAGCCTGGGCCGTGTTCGCCGCAGCCACCAGGCGGCACCCAGTAACAGCAGCAACAGGCCAGGTGGCAGCAGCCATTGTTTGATGAAGTATCGGATGGGCATCAGCTACACCTCCTGGGCAGGCGTGCAGCCTAAAAGCATCGGCGCCGGCCAACAAGAGCAGACCGGCACCGATGGAGTACGCTCAGAAAATGGACCCAGGCCCGACGATGGCCTGGTCAGCGATGAGACGTTGCTCTTGAACGCGGCGCATGCGCGGGGCGTTTTCTGTCCTTGAGCCAGATGATCCTGGCCGATGCCGGCTCCGCTTGTGGGTAACTGCCGGCACAGCCCTCGGGGCGCGCCCGGAACGATTCCAGGTAAGCCCTGATCACCTCGAACTCGGCGTGGCTCAAACCACGCAATTCCAGTTCCGCAGGCATCTCGTCACGCAACTGCACCGACGCCCTGGCCGTCTCCAGGGCCAGCCCAAGGCGGTCGATCAGCCGTTCGTAAAGTTCTGGTTTGATTGCAGGTAGCTGCGACTCTCCCATCCGTTCACCTCATTGAAGATAAGACCATATCTCCCCCCACCACTGAGCTTAGCGTCGATGCCAAAAGCAGCCGGGCGCCGCGACCAGCGGGCATTCGCAACGAAGGTTTCCCACGATACGCAGCGCTGCTGTATGCTACGGCGTTCACTCCAGGCGACACCGGAGTGCCGGATGCAGCTAGGTTTCGCTGCCTGCAACAAGGTCTTTTCTCTCTCAGCCAAAAGTAGCCATGCACGAACAATACACGCCCCGTGACATAGAAGCCGCCGCCCAGACGTTCTGGGACGAGCAACAATCGTTCGCTGTTACCGAACAGCCAGGCAAAGATACCTACTACTGCCTATCGATGTTCCCGTACCCGAGCGGCAAGCTACACATGGGCCACGTGCGCAACTACACCATCGGTGACGTGATCGCGCGCTACCAGCGCATGCTGGGCAAGAACGTCCTGCAACCGATGGGCTGGGACGCTTTCGGCATGCCTGCTGAAAACGCGGCGATGAAAAACAACGTCGCCCCGGCCAAGTGGACCTACGAAAACATCGACTACATGAAGACCCAGCTCAAGAGCCTGGGTCTGGCCATCGACTGGGCCCGTGAAGTCACCACCTGCAAGCCTGACTACTACCGTTGGGAGCAGTGGCTGTTCACCCGCCTGTTCGAAAAAGGCATCATCTACCGCAAGAACGGCACCGTTAACTGGGACCCGGCTGACCAGACCGTACTGGCCAACGAGCAGGTCATCGACGGCCGTGGCTGGCGCTCGGGCGCGCTGATCGAAAAGCGCGAAATCCCGATGTATTACTTCCGTATCACCGACTACGCCGACGAGCTGCTGGAAAGCCTCGACGAACTGCCGGGCTGGCCCGAGCAGGTCAAGACCATGCAGCGCAACTGGATCGGCAAGTCCCGCGGCATGGAAGTGCAGTTCCCGTACGACCAGGCCAGCATTGGCCATGCAGGGGCGCTCAAGGTCTTCACCACGCGCCCTGACACCCTCATGGGCGCCACCTACGTTGCCGTTGCCGCCGAGCACCCGCTGGCCACCCAGGCCGCGCAAGGCAACCCGGCGCTGCAGGCGTTCATCGACGAATGCAAGGGCGGCAGCGTTGCCGAGGCCGACATGGCCACCCAGGAAAAGAAAGGCATGGCCACTTCCCTGCTGGTGGAGCACCCGCTCACCGGCGAGAAGCTGCCGGTCTGGGTCGCCAACTACGTGCTGATGCATTACGGCGACGGCGCCGTCATGGCAGTACCGGCCCACGACGAGCGCGACTTCGAGTTTGCCCACAAGTACAACATGCCGGTCAAGGCTGTGGTGCGCACCAGCGCAGGCGATGAAGTGGGCACCGAATGGCAGCCTGCCTACGGCGAACATGGCCAACTGATCAACTCCGGCGAATTCGATGGCCTGGACTTCGCCGGTGCCTTCGATGCTATCGAAGCCGCCTTGCTGCGCAAGGACCTGGGCAAGTCACGCACCCAGTTCCGGCTGCGCGACTGGGGTATCAGCCGCCAGCGCTACTGGGGCTGCCCTATCCCGATCATCCACTGCCCGTCCTGTGGCGACGTTCCAGTGCCGGAAGACCAGTTGCCGGTCACCCTGCCAGAAAACGTGGTACCCGACGGCGCCGGCTCGCCGCTGGCGCGCATGCCTGAGTTCTACGCGTGCACCTGCCCTAAATGCGGCGCCGAGGCCAAGCGCGAAACCGACACCATGGACACCTTCGTCGAGTCGTCCTGGTATTTCGCCCGCTACGCCTCGCCCAACTACGAAGGCGGCATGGTAGACCCGAAAGCCGCCAACCACTGGTTGCCGGTCGACCAGTACATCGGTGGTATCGAACACGCCATCCTGCACCTGCTTTACGCACGCTTCTTCCACAAGCTGATGCGCGACGAAGGCCTGGTCACCTCCAATGAGCCGTTCAAGAACCTGCTGACCCAGGGCATGGTGGTGGCCGAAACCTACTACCGTGTGGCCAGCAACGGCGGCAAGGACTGGTTCAACCCGGCCGACGTCGAAATCGAGCGCGATGCCAAGGCCAAGATCATTGGCGCACGCCTGAAAACCGACGGCCTGCCGGTTGAAATCGGCGGCACCGAGAAAATGTCGAAGTCGAAGAACAACGGCGTTGACCCGCAGTCGATGATCGACCAATACGGCGCCGACACCTGCCGCCTGTTCATGATGTTCGCCTCGCCGCCTGATGCCAGCCTGGAGTGGTCCGACTCCGGCGTCGAGGGCGCCAGCCGCTTCCTGCGCCGTGTCTGGCGCCTGGCCCAGGCCCATGTCGCCCAGGGCCTGCCGGGCAAGCTGGACGTCGCCGCCTTGGACGACGCGCAGAAGGTCATCCGCCGCGCCATCCATGCCGCCATCAAGCAGGCCAGCACCGACGTGGGCCAGTACCACAAGTTCAACACTGCCATCGCCCAGGTGATGACCGTGATGAACGTGCTGGAAAAAGCCCCGCAGGCCACCGAACAGGACCGTGCCTTGCTGCACGAAGGCCTGGAAGCGGTAACCCTGCTGCTGGCACCGATCACCCCGCACATCTCGCATGAGCTGTGGCAGCAACTGGGCCACCAGCAGGCGGTAATCGACGCAGGCTGGCCCGCCGTGGACGAAGCTGCCCTGGTGCAGGACAGCATCACCCTGGTGGTGCAGGTCAACGGCAAGCTGCGTGGCCAGGTCGAAATGCCCGCCGCCGCCAGCCGCGAGGAAGTCGAAGCCGCCGCCCGCAGCAACGAGAATGTCCTGCGCTTCATCGATGGCCTGACCATCCGCAAGGTCATCGTGGTACCGGGCAAACTGGTCAATATTGTCGCCAACTGATGGCAACGTCGGCCCGCAACCACTGCGGGCCGATGGAACAGGCTCACGAGGGAGCATCAACATGATCAAACGCAATCTGCTGGTAGTCGGCCTGGCGGTCATGCTCAGTGCCTGCGGTTTCCAGCTGCGCGGCACCGGTTCCAACGAACTGAACATCAAGGAAATGGACGTCAGCGCGCGCAACGCGTATGGCCCGACCGTGGTACAGGTACGCCAGGTGCTGGAAAGCAGTGGCGTGAACGTTCACGCGGGCGCACCGTACCGCCTGGCCCTGACCAACGAACAGGAGCGCGAGCGCTCGGTCACCTACAACAGCGGCAACCGCACTGCTGAATTCGAGCTGACCACCGAGCTGGACTACAGCATCCAGGGCCTGAACAACCTGGAACTGCTGAGCGACAAGGTGCAAGTGCGCAAAGTCTATGTGCGTGACGCCTCCAACATCACCGGCTCCGAGCAGGACGCCAAGCGCGCCCGCGACGAAATGCGCCGGGACCTGGTAAACGCCCTGATGGTGCGCCTGCAGAACCTGACCCCGTCGCAGCTGGACGAGCTTCAGCGCAAGGCAGACGCGCGCGCCAAGGCGGAAGCTGAAGCACTGGAGGCAGCTCGTCGCCAGCAGGCTGAGACGCCGCAGCAGTCGCCACTGGAAGTGCCGGGCAACTAAGCCCGTGCAGGGCGCCTTCGGGCGCCCTGCTCATCGCCCATGAAGCTCGCCCCCGCCCAGCTCAACAAACACCTGCAAGGCACTCTGGCCCCGGTCTACGTGGTCAGCGGCGACGACCCGCTGCTGTGCCAGGAGGCCGCCGATGCCGTGCGCAATGCTGCCCGCCAGCAGGGCTTCGATGAGCGCCAGGTGTTCAGCGCCGATGCCAATTTCGATTGGGGCACACTGCTGCAGGCTGGGGCCAGCCTATCGCTGTTTGCCCAACGCCGCCTGCTGGAGCTGCGTCTGCCTTCGGGCAAGCCGGGTGACAAAGGTGCCGCTGCGCTGATCGAGTACTGCAACAACCCTGCTGAAGACACCCTGCTACTGATCAGCTTGCCCAAGCTGGACGGCAGCGCGCAAAAGACCAAGTGGGGCAAGGCGCTGGTCGAGGGCCCTCACTGCCAGTTCATCCAGATCTGGCCGGTGGACGTGCACCAGTTGCCGCAGTGGATCAACCAGCGCCTGCAGCAGGCTGGCTTGAGCGCACAGCGTGACGCGGTGGACCTCATTGCTGCCCGCGTCGAAGGCAACCTGTTGGCTGCTGCCCAGGAAATCGAAAAGCTCAAGCTGCTGGCCGATGGTAGCCAGATCACGGTTGAAACCGTCCAGGGCGCGGTCGCCGACAGCGCTCGCTTCGATGTGTTTGGCCTGGTCGATGCCATTCTCAACGGCGAAGCGGCCCATGCATTGCGCATGCTCGAAGGGCTGCGCGGGGAAGGCGTGGAGCCACCGGTAATTCTGTGGGCCCTGGCGCGAGAGCTGCGCTTGCTGGCCGGCTTGGCCCAGCAATACAGCCAGGGTGTGCCACTGGACAAAGCGTTCAGCCAGGCGCGCCCGCCCGTATGGGACAAACGCCGCCCGCTGGTTAGCAAGGCCCTGCAACGGCTGACCGCGCAACGCTGGTCACAATTGCTGCAGGACGCCCAGCGCATTGATGCGCAGATCAAAGGGCAAGCCCAAGGCTCGCCCTGGCCCGGCCTGGCACGGCTGTGCCTGCTGATGGCTGGCCAACGCCTCGCCCTGCCGCCCCTGTAGGCGCGAAGGCCACCTTGCAACAGGTCACCCGGGTTGAAGCCCGACCATAAACACAATCAATTAGCCTCACCCGGCTGCAACCCCTACAGTGCGCCGCGAACCCACCCACACCGGGAGCTCCGCCATGAGCAAAAAGCCGAAAAAACACGGCCCCAACAAGGCCAAGTCCATCGTCGCCCAACCGCTGTTCCGCTGCCGCCAGGAACAACCGGAAAAAGGCAAAGGCAGCTACCGCCGCGAAGCCTTCCAATCGAGAGATTGGGAGGCTTCCTACTTTTTGGCTGCATGAAAGCATCCGGGCTGCAGGCATGATATGGTCTTCACCTGACCTGTAATTCTGGATCTGTGCATGCTCCTCCGTCCTCTTCCTCGTTGGGATACCCGCCAGCTGATCGCGGCGTCCAGCTTCATCCTGCTGGTCGCGTGTGCCGAAAAGCCCACGGCAGCCGACGCACTGCCGCTTGCACCTGCGCAACCGGCACCTGTGGTGAACGTGCCTGGCGCTGCACCTGACACCAGCACCGATATCCAACCCCTGCAAACCTTCGCCCAATGGCAGGCAGGCTTCCGCCAACAGGCCCTGCAAGCGGGTATCGCCCCGTCCACGTTCGACCGCGCCTTCGTTGGCGTCACGCCCGACATGGACGTGATCAAGGCCGATCGCAGCCAGCCCGAGTTCAGCCGGCCAGTGTGGGAGTACCTCGAGGGCGCGCTGTCCCCGCTGCGTGTGCGCAACGGCAAAAAGCTGTTGGAGCAGAACGCCGAGCTGCTGACCCGCATCGAGCAGCGTTATGGCGTGGACCGCCAGGTGCTGGTGGCGGTCTGGGGCATGGAGAGCAATTTCGGCCAGTTCCAGGGCAACAAGTCCGTCATCCGCTCACTGGCCACCTTGGCGTACGAAGGCCGCCGCCCGCAGTTCGCCCAGGACCAGCTGATTGCCGCGCTGCAGATCATCCAGCACGGCGATATCCAGCCAGAGGCCATGCGTGGCTCCTGGGCCGGCGCCATGGGCCAGACCCAGTTCATCCCCACCACCTACAACACCCACGCCGTGGACTTCGACGGTGATGGCCGCCGTGACATCTGGAACAGCACACCCGATGCGCTGGCCTCCACGGCCCACTACCTGCAAAGCTCGGGCTGGAAGCGCGGTCAGCCATGGGGCTTCGAAGTGCAGGTGCCGGCCGGCTTCGACTACTGGCAGGCAGATGGCACCCAGCGCAAGCCCGTAGCCGAATGGCTGGAGATGGGCGTGAAACTGCCCGCAGGCACGCAATTGCCGGCCGGCAGCAACCAGCTGTCGGCAGCCCTGCTGCTGCCCGCGGGTGCCAAAGGCCCCGCGTTTCTGGTGCTGGACAACTTCCGCGCCATTCTCAAGTACAACAATTCTTCGGCTTACGCGCTGGCAGTGAGCCTGTTGGGTGACCGCTTCACCGGCTGGGGTTTCATTGCCGGTAGCTGGCCGAAAGAGGACCTGCCCCTGAGCCGCAGCGAGCGTGTGGAACTGCAAAACCTGCTCAATGCCAGAGGGCATGAGGCGGGGAACGCGGATGGCATCATCGGCGCCAATACCCGCAAGGCAATACGCACCGCCCAGCAAGGGCTGGGGTGGCCGGCAGACGGCTACCCGACTCAGAAGCTGCTCGAAAGCTTGCGCCAGCAGTAACGCTAACGGGCTGCAGGGCTACCCTGCAGCCCCGGCACGTTCACACCTCGAACAGGTTCTGCTCCAGCACCAGCGCCTGCGCATCGCTGTCCAGGGTCACCCGTGCGCCAAGCGGCAGGCACACGTTGGGGTCGCAGTGGCCGCTGCGCCACCCCGCCAGCACCGGCACACCCAACGGCGCAAATGTATCACGCAGCAACGGCGTCAACGCCGCCGTGGTGATGCCAGCAAAGTCACCCACCAACACCCCTTTCACCCCCTGCAGCTTGCCCGCCAGACGCAACTGGGTCAGCAGGCGATCAACCCGGTACAGCGGCTCATTGACGTCCTCGATGAACAGGATGCAGCCCTGGGTGTCCAGCTCCGCCAGCGTGCCCATCGTCGCGCCCAGCATCGACAGGTTGCCACCCAGCAGCGGCCCGCTGGCAGCGCCTGGCAGCACGGTCGTCAGCGCGAAGTCAGCCGGGTGCACGATTGGCCCCCCTGCCCTCACCAGCCCGCTCAATTGTGCCAACAGCGACGCCTCGGTAAGTGCCCGCTTGCCACCCAGCAAGTCGGCATTGAGCATGCCACCGTGGAAGGTAATCAACCCCGTGTGCCGGTAGAAAGCGGTGTGCAGTGCCGTGATGTCGCTGTAACCGATCAACGGTTTAGGGTTACGCCGCACCTGCTCGAAATCGAGCTGATCGAGCAGGCGCATGCTGCCGTAGCCCCCGCGCATGCACAAAATGGCATCGACCTCAGGGTCGGCAAACGCACCCTGCAGGTCGTGCAACCGCTGGCTGTCCGCGCCCGCCAGGTACCCCTCGGCCTGGGTGGCGCCCGGGAAAACACGGCAGCGGTAACCGCGATCGGCAAACCACTGCATCGCCTTCTGCGTGTCCAGGCGTGCCGGGCCCGCAGGGGCAACCACCGCAAAACAGCTACCCGGGCGGACCGGCCCGGGCAACGCAATGGCAAGGGCTTCAACACAGTTCATCATGCAACTCCGAATAGCGTATGCCCGACAGCTTAAGGCCTGTGAGCCGCAAAAAAAATGCCGATGCTACCCCAGGGCGCATCGGCATTTTTGCACACGCTATAACTCAGAGCTTGATCTTGGCTTCGTGCGCCTGCTGGTCGGCATGGTAGGACGAGCGCACCAGTGGCCCGGACGCAACGTTCTTGAAGCCCATCTTGTAGCCTTCCTCGGCGAACCAGGCAAAGGTATCCGGGTGCACGAAACGCTGCACCGGCAAGTGGCTGCGGGACGGTTGCAGGTACTGGCCCAGGGTGAGCATGTCGATATCATGCTCGCGCATGCGGTGCATCACCTCGATGACTTCTTCGTCGGTTTCACCCAGGCCCAGCATCAGGCCCGACTTGGTCGGTACATGGGGCACCAACTGCTTGAATTTCTGCAGCAGGTCCAGGGACCAGTCGTAGTCCGAACCGGGGCGCGCGGCCTTGTACAGGCGCGGTACGGTTTCAAGGTTATGGTTGAACACGTCTGGCGGCTCTTGCGCGGTGATTTCCAGCGCAACGTCCATGCGGCCGCGGTAGTCCGGCACCAGGGTTTCCAGCTGCACACCCGGCGACAGGGCACGAATTTCGCGGATGCAGTCGGCAAAGTGCTGGGCACCACCGTCACGCAGGTCATCACGGTCTACGGAGGTGATGACCACGTACTTGAGGCGCAGGTCGGCGATGGCAACGGCCAGGTTCTTCGGCTCGTCCACATCCAGTGGCTTAGGCCGACCATGCCCCACGTCGCAGAACGGGCAGCGACGGGTGCAGATGTCGCCCATGATCATGAAGGTGGCGGTGCCGCCCGAGAAGCACTCGCCCAGGTTAGGGCAAGAGGCCTCTTCGCAGACGCTGTGCAGCTTGTGCTTGCGCAGCAGCTGCTTGATACGGTCCACCTCGGGCGATACCGGGATGCGCACACGAATCCAGTCGGGCTTCTTCGGCAACTCGTCGGTGGGGATGATCTTCACCGGAATGCGGGCTACTTTTTCGGCACCACGCAGCTTGACCCCGGCTTCCACCTTCTTTGGCGCCGGGCGCGGGGTGACGTCCTGGGTAGGGATCAGGTTCGGCACGGCTTCTTGCACAATAGTCATATTCAGTCGATTCCGCCCGTGAGGGTCGTCTGCTCAGCGTAGTCGAGGTGCTTGACCAGCTGTCCGCGCAGCCTCGTCCTGACCTCGTCGAGTTCGATCGGGCCTGCCAGGTCACGCAGCTGGGTCATGGCCAGCCCCGCATAACCGCAGGGGTTGATTCGGCGGAATGGCGCAAGGTCCATGTCCACGTTCAGGGCAAGGCCGTGAAACGAACGGCCGTTGCGAATGCGCAGGCCGAGGGAGGCAATCTTGGCTCCATCGACGTAGACACCCGGCGCATCGGGCTTGGCCGCAGCCTGCACGGCGTAACTGCCCAGCAGGTCGATCAAGGTGCGCTCGATGCGGCTTACCAGGTCGCGCACACCAAACCCAAGCCGACGCACATCCAGCAGCAGGTAGGCCACCAGTTGCCCGGGGCCATGGTAGGTCACCTGGCCACCGCGGTCGGTCTGCACCACCGGGATGTCGCCCGGCACCAGCAGGTGCTCGGCCTTGCCAGCCTGGCCCTGGGTGAACACCGCTGGGTGCTCGACCAGCCAGACTTCGTCCTGAGTATCCGGGCCGCGCTGCTCGGTAAAGCGCCGCATGGCCTCCAGCACCGGTTCATAGGGCTGCAGGCCAAGCTCGCGAAAACCGAGACAGCCGGGCATCACAGTACCATTTTCACGATGCCGGTTGCGCGCAAGGCGCTGTTGATATCGTGCAGCTGGTTTTCGCTTTCCGCCACGATGTGCAACTGCACGGTGGTGTACTTGCCTTCCTTGCTTTGCCGCTCGGCCAACGTGGACAGATCGACCTTGGCGTACTTGCTGAGGATTTCGATCACGGTGTCCTTGAAGCCGACAACGGTGTCGCCAATGACCTTGATCGGGTAATCGGCGCACGGGAATTCGATTTTATGGGATTTGACGTCTGGTTCGCTCATGGCGGAAACGGCCTCACAAGCCGTGGCAACAACAACGCCCCCGCGGCTGCGCGGGGGCGTGCAGGTCACGTATCAGTTGAACAACCCGAAGAAGAATAGGCGGATGCTATCCCACATACGGCGGAAGATACCACCTTCCTCGACGCCATCGAGGGCGATCAGGTCGGCGCTGTGAACCACTTTGTCGTCCAGTTTGACTTCGACCTTACCGATCACGTCGCCTTTGGCGATGGGGGCAGTCAGCTGCGGGTTCATGGTCATCGAAGCCTGCAGGCGCTTGAGCTGGCCTTTAGGCATGGTCATGGTCAGGTCTTCTGCCAGGCCGGCCTTCACTTCGCTGGTAGCGCCCTTCCACACCGGGGCCTTGGCCAGCTCAGTACCCTTCTGGTAGAAGGTCTGGGTTTCGAAGAAGCGGAAGCCGTAGGTCAGCAGCTTCTGGGTTTCAGCAGCGCGGGACTGCTCGCTGTTGGTACCGAACACCACGGCAATCAGGCGCTGGCCGTCACGTACGGCGGAGGCCACCATGCAGTAGCCGGCTTCCTCGGTGTGGCCGGTTTTCAGGCCGTCGACCGTCTTGTCGCGCCACAGCAGCAGGTTGCGGTTAGGCTGCTTGATGTTGTTCCAGAAGAACTCTTTTTGCGAGTAGATGGCGTAGTGGGCCGGGTCGACGTTGATGATCGCACGGGCCAGGGTCGCCATGTCGTGGGCAGAGGAATAGTGCTCTGGGTTCGGCAGGCCGGTCGGGTTCATGAAGTGGCTGTTGGTCATGCCCAGGTCGGCAGCCGTCTTGTTCATCATGTCGGCGAAGGCGTCTTCGCTGCCGGCGATGTGCTCGGACAGGGCCACAGACGCGTCGTTGCCCGACTGGATGATGATGCCGTGCAGCAGGTCGCTGACGGTGACCTGGCTGCCCACCTTGATGAACATGCGCGAACCACCGGTACGCCAGGCGTTCTCGCTGACGGTAACGGGGTCGTTTTCACCAATTTGGCCACGACGGATGTCCAGTGTGGCGATGTAGGCGGTCATCAGCTTGGTCAGGCTGGCTGGCGGCAGGCGCTCGTCACCGTTGTTCTCGACCAGCACGTTGCCGCTGGACGCGTCCATGAGTACATAGGACTTGGCTGCCAACTGGGGCGGTGCCGGGGTCATCTGCTCGGCCGCGAAGGCGGCCGGCGTGATCATCAGCAGTACGGGCAGGCAAAGTCGTTTGGCAAGGTTGGTGATATTCATCCGTCTCTCGAAAATCGCTAATGGTCTGAGATGTTTCCTGGGCAAGCGCATGCGCCCAGCACCCGTCATTCTGCTTGTATGGCCGTCGGCCTGATGCGGCATCATGCCGCTGCGGGCAAAACCGGCATTGTACATGGCCGGCACCGGCAGTTCATGACAAAAGCGGCAAGCTGCAAGCTTCAAGCTGCAAGAAAAGGCAGATTGGCTTTTCCTTGCGGCTTGCAGCTGGCGGCGTGCCGCCTGCCGCCCGCCGGTCAGTCTGTGACCAGCTTGGCCTGGCCCAAGTTCGCCAGGCGGATGCTGTTCTGCGCCTGCTGGATTTCACCCTGGCTGTTGATCGGCCCCAGGCGCACGCGGTGCAGGGTCTGCTGGTTGCGTACGATCGAGCTGATGAACACGGGCGCGCTGACCATGCTGCTGAGCTTGGAGCGCAACAGCTCGGCGGCGTCCGGGTTGGCGAAGGCCCCCACCTGCAGGAAGCTGCCGGCGTTGCCACCCGGCACGTTGTTGCCACCCACCTGCACCGGCACCACAGGCGCCGCGTGCTGTTGCGGCGGCGGGGTCCACTGCTCTACGCGGCCGGTGTTGGCCGGTATCGCCTGGGTCTGGGCCACCTGCGGCTCCTTGAGCACCAGCGGCGGCGTCTGGCCGCGCTGGGCCCACCACTGCTGAGGGTCGATGCCCTCCACACGCACGTGTGCAGTGCCGGTTTCGGCGTAGCCAAGCTTCTTCGCAGCCGCATACGACAAGTCGATGATGCGGTCCGAGTAGAACGGGCCACGGTCATTTACCCGCAGGACGACGCTGCGGCCGTTGGCCAGGTTGGTGACCCGCACATAGGCAGGCAGCGGCAACGTCTTGTGCGCGGCGCTCATGCCGTACAGGTCATACAGCTCACCGTTGGCGGTGTTCTGGCCATGGAACTTGGTGCCGTACCACGACGCAGTACCCTCGGCGCGGTAGTTGCGCGCATCCTGCATCGGGTAGTAGGTCTTGCCCAGCACGGTGTACGGGTTGGCCTTGTAGTTGCCGGTGTGCACGGTGGGGGTGGCGTCCGGGATCTTGTTGACATCCACATCCCACCAGGGCGCGCCGTCTTTGTGTGCCCGGTTGATGTCCAGGCCAGGCTGGCTGCGCACCACATTACCACCGCTGCTTTGCGGTGCCGGGCGGCTGGAGGAACAGCTGGCCAGCACCAGGCCGACGGCCAGGCAGGTGAACAGCTTGAAAGAAGTGGCAGAGATGATTGCGCGCATTTACTTGACGCCCCGTGCTTGGACCAGCTGTTCCGAAAGCTGATGCACCGCCATGGCATACATCACGCTGCGGTTGTAGCGAGTGATCGCATAAAAGTTCTTCAGGCCCAGCCAGTACTCAGGGCCGTTTTCACCCTCCAGGCGGAAGGCGGTTACTGGCAGATCGTCACGCAGCGCATCATGAACCGACCAGCCAAGGGCACGCAACTGCCCCACCGTGCTCGCCGGATCGATGCCGGTGGTCAGGCCCTGGTCGGCGCGTTCACCCTGCACCGTGGCACGGCTGACTACGCCTTGGCCGGCAACCCAGCCATGGCGCTTGAAGTAGCTGGCAACGCTGCCAATCGCATCGTCCGGGTTGGTCCAGATATTGATGTGGCCGTCGCCATCGAAGTCCACCGCGTAGTTGCGAAAGCTGCTCGGCATGAACTGCGGCAGCCCCATGGCGCCGGCATACGAGCCCTTCAGCGTAAGCGGGTCCAGCTGCTCATCGCGGGCCAGCAGCAAGAACTCGCGCAATTCCTTGCGGAAGAACTCCGCCCGTGGCGGGTAATCGAAGCCCAGGGTCGACAGGGCATCGATCACCCGGTAGTTGCCGGTGTTGCGGCCAAAGAAGGTTTCCACGCCGATGATGGCGACGATGTACTGCGCCGGCACGCCATATTCCTGCTCGGCCCGCGCCAGCACCGCCTCGTGCTGCCGCCAGAAGTCCACGCCCCGCGCGATGCGGGCATCGGTGAGGAACATCGGCCGGTACTCCTTCCACGGCTTGACCCGTTCGGCCGGCCGCGAAATGGCGTCAAGAATCGACTGCTTGCGCTGCACTTCACGGAACACGCCCATCAGTTGCTCGGGGGCAAAGCCATAGTCGCGGCTCATCTCGGCGACCAGCTCGGCCACCTGGGGCGAATGCTCATAGTCGCCGGCATGGGCCAGCTGTACAGCGCCGAACAGGCCCACCGCACCAAACCACGGCGCACAACGGGCAGCCCAGTTACGCACTGCTTGCATCAAATTCTTCACCTTTTTCAAACCTGTGCGATCCATTTGCGGTGCGTATGGATCGACATCAAAACGCCAAACGCTGACAGCAGCGTCACCAATGAAGTTCCGCCATAGCTGATGAAGGGCAGCGGTACACCTACTACCGGCAGAAGGCCGCTCACCATGCCGATATTGACGAATACGTATACAAAGAAAGTCATGGTCAGGCTGCCGGCCAGCAGCTTGCCGAACAGGGTCTGGGCCTGGGCGGTGATCATCAGGCCGCGGCCGATCAGCAGCAGGTACACGATCAACAGCAGGCAAATACCCACCAGGCCGAATTCCTCGCCAAGCACGGCGATGATGAAGTCGGTGTGGCTTTCGGGCAGGAAGTCCAGGTGCGACTGGGTACCCAGCAGCCAGCCTTTGCCAAATACCCCGCCCGAACCGATCGCCGCCTTGGACTGGATGATGTTCCAGCCGGTACCCAGGGGGTCGCTTTCCGGGTCCAGGAAGGTCAGCACGCGCTGTTTCTGGTAGTCGTGCATCACGAAGAACCACATCGCCACGGCCACCGGCACCGTGGCGGCCAGCACGCTGAGAATCCAGCGCCAGCGCAGGCCACCCATGAACAGCACGAAAGCCCCGGATGCCAGAATCAGCAGCGCGGTGCCCAGGTCTGGCTGGCGCACGATCAGGATGAACGGCACGCCGATCAGCACCAGGCTAATGGCCACGTGCTTCAAATGCGGCGGCAGCGTGCGCTTGGACAGGTACCAGGCGATGGTCGCCGGCATGATGATCTTCATGAATTCCGAGGGCTGGAAGCGTATGACCCCCGGAATGTTGATCCAGCGGGTCGCACCCATGGCGTTATGGCCCATGACGTCCACCACCACCAGCAGCAACACCCCCGTGAGGTAGGCCAACGGCACCCAACGGGCCATGAAACGCGGCTCCAGTTGGGCGATGACGAACATGGACACCAGCCCGATGCCGAACGAGGTGGCCTGCTTGAGCAGCAGGTCCCAGTTCTTGCCACTGGCCGAATACAGCACGAACAGGCTGCCCGCCGCCAGGGTGAGCAGAATGATCAGCAGAGGGCCGTCAACGTGGATGCGCTGCAGGAAGCTGGCGCGGCGACGCATCACATCCTCGCTGGAGAGCATGCGGTCGAAATTGTTCATCACAGGGGCGATTCCTGGGTAACGGTGGCAGGTGCGAGCTCAGGCTTGAGCCGCCCATTTTCATCGAGCAACCAGGCATCCATGATCTGGCGTACCACCGGCGCCGCCACACCCGACCCCGACTCGCCGTTCTCGACCATGACCGACACCACGATCTTCGGGTCGTCAGCCGGCGCAAAGGCGACGAACAGCGCGTGGTCGCGGTGGCGCTCCTGAAGCTTGTTGCGGTCGTACTTCTCGCCCTGCTTGATGGCCACTACCTGGGCGGTACCGCTCTTGCCGGCGATGCGGTACTGGGCGCCGAGGGCTGCCTTGCGCGCCGTACCGCGGGCACCATGCATCACCTGCTCCATGCCATGGGTAACCCTGCCCCAGTCGGCCTTGTCGCGCAGCACGATGTTGTCCATGGGGTTTTCGTCCACCGGTGGCTGGCCTTCGATGGTCTTGGCCAGGTGCGGGCGGTTCCATACCCCCTTGTTGGCGATCAGCGCCGTGGCCTGGGCCAGCTGCAAAGGCGTTGCCTGCATGTAGCCCTGGCCAATGCCCAGAATGAGGGTTTCACCCGGGAACCACGCCTGCCTGCGGGTGGCGCGTTTCCATTCGCGGGACGGCATCAACCCGGCAGACTCCTCGAACATGTCCAGCGACACCCGCTGGCCGATGCCGAACTTGCCCATGTAGCTCGACAGCCTGTCGATGCCCATCTTGTGCGCAAGGTCGTAGAAGTAGGTGTCGTTGGAACGCATGATCGCGGTGTCCAGGTCTACCCAGCCGTCGCCGGTGCGGTTCCAGTTACGGTATTTGTGGTCGTAATTGGGCAGTTGGTAGTACCCCGGGTCGAACACCCGGCTGCTGGCGTTGACCACGCCGCTGTCCAGGCCGGCAATGGCCACGGCTGGCTTGATGGTCGACCCCGGCGGGTACAGGCCACGCAGAATGCGGTTGAACAGCGGCCGGTCGATCGAATCGCGCAGCTCGGCATAGGCCTTGAAGCTGATGCCGGTGACGAACAGGTTGGGGTCGAAGCTCGGCTGGCTGACCATGGCCAGCACCTCGCCCGTGCGCGGGTCCAGCGCCACCACGGCGCCACGTCGGCCCGCCAGGGCAGCCTCGGCGGCTTCCTGCAGCTTGATGTCCAGGCTCAGCACAATGTCCTTGCCCGGCTTGGGGTCGGTGCGCTTGAGTACCCGCAGTACACGGCCGCGGGCGTTGGTTTCGACCTCTTCATAGCCCACCTGGCCGTGCAACGCATCTTCGTAGAAGCGCTCGACACCGGTCTTGCCGATGTGATGGGTACCGCTGTAGTTCACCGGGTCGAGGGTTTTCAGCTCTTTCTCGTTGATGCGCCCCACGTAGCCTACCGAGTGGGCGAAGTGCGCACCCTGTGGGTAATGCCGCACCAGTTGGGCAACCACCTCCACCCCAGGCAGGCGAAACTGGTTCACGGCCACCCGGGCGATCTGCTCTTCATTCAACTCGAACAGGATGGGCACCGGCTCGAACGGCCGACGGCCCTGGCGCATGCGCTTCTCGAACAGGGCACGGTCGTCGGGGGTGAGTTCCAGCACCTCCACGATGCTGTCCAGCACCTCCTGCCAGTTGCCGGCACGTTCGCGGGTCATGGACAAACTGAAGCTGGGACGGTTGTCGGCGACGACCACCCCGTTGCGGTCGAAGATCAGCCCGCGGGTGGGCGGGATCGGCTGCACATGCACCCGGTTGTTCTCCGACAGCGTCGAATGGTAGTCGTACTGGATGATCTGCAGGTAATACAGCCGCGCAATCAGCACGCACACCAGCAGCATGACCGCCACGGCGCCGACCACGACGCGGTTGCGCACAAGACGGGCGTCTTTCTCGTGGTCCTTGAGGCGGATCGGCTGCGACATCGGGCTGCTTACAGGTTCATTTGTGGTAAGGGTGCCCGGACAATACCGTCCAGGCGCGGTAGATCTGCTCGCCGATGAGTATCCTTACCAACGGGTGCGGCAATGTCAGTGGCGACAATGACCAGCGTTGCTCGGCCCGTGCGCACACCTCCGGCGCCAGGCCTTCCGGGCCACCGACCATCAGGTTGACCGTGCGTGCATCGAGCCGCCAGCGGTCCAGCTCGCCTGCCAACTGCTCGGTGCTCCAGGGCTTGCCATGCACCTCGAGCGTAACGATGCGCTCGCCCTGCTGCACCTTGCCGAGCATGGCCTCGCCCTCCTGACGAATCAGGCGGGCGACGTCGGCATTCTTGCCGCGGGTGTTCAGCGGAATTTCCACCAGCTCCAGCGACAACTCTGCAGGCAGGCGCTTGGCATATTCGTGCCAGCCTTCCTCCACCCACTTCGGCATGCGCGAGCCGACCGCGATCAGGCGCAGACGCATGGCGCCTTACTCGCGGTCTTTGAGCTTGTCGGTGAAGTAGTCACTGGTGTTTTCCGGGCTGTGATGCTTGGCATCGGCGGCGCGGCTTTGCTCGGCACCCACCCACAGGCGCTCCAGGTCGTAGAACTGGCGGGCAGCGGCGGTCATCATGTGCACGATGACATCATTCAGGTCCAGGAGCACCCAATCGCTGTCGCCCTTGCCTTCTTCACCCAGTGGCTGGGCGCCTTCTTTCTTGACCGCTTCACGGACCTTTTCCAGCATCGCGTTGATCTGGCGGTTGGAGGTACCGGTGGCGATGATCATGTAGTCGGTCAGGCTGTGCTTTTCACGCACGTCGATGACCTGGATATCTTGTGCCTTGACGTCTTCCAGTGCGCTGATGGTCAGTTTGACCAGTTCTTCGCCAGCGATGCCGTTGGTTTTCTGCTTGCTCATATAAACTCGTTCAACTCTTTGAATGAGGCGCCAGGGGCGCCGTCAGTTGGGTGCACGATACAGCTCGTGCGCCTCGATGTAGGCCAGTACGGCGTCCGGCACCAGGAACCTCACCGATCTGCCGCTGGCCAGCAGCTGTCGGATCTGTGTAGCCGACACCGCAAGCGGCGTCTGCCAGACGAACGAAATATTTCCCGCCGGGCCGGACATGGCGGTGGGATCGCTCTCGGAGCGCGCAGCCAGCAGGTTGCGCAACTCGTCAGGGGGTTCTACGTCGGCATCCGGGCGCTGCAGCACCAGGATGTGACAGTGTTGCAGCAATTCGTCCCAACGGTGCCAGCCAGGCAGCCCGCAAAAGGCATCCCAGCCCAGCAACAGGAACAGCTGGTCGTCAGCGGCCAGTTCCGCCCGCACCGACTCCAGGGTGTCGATGGTGTACGACGGCTTGTCTCGTGCCAGTTCACGCGCATCCACACTCAGCCCTGGCACACCTTGTACAGCACATTGCACCATGGCCAGGCGATGGTGCGCGGTCACCTGCGGGGTATCGCGGTGCGGCGGCCGGGCGTTGGGCAGCAGGCGCAGCTCATCCAGCCCCATGAACTCGGCCACTTCCAGCGCACTGCGCAGGTGGCCGATGTGCACGGGGTCGAAGGTGCCGCCAAGAATGCCGACGCGCCGGGTAGCCTGGGCCTTGCTCAACTCAGCAGGACTCCTGGCCACGCAATTGGCCATCACCGATGACCACGTACTTCTCGCACGTCAGGCCTTCCAGGCCAACCGGGCCGCGCGCGTGCAGCTTGTCGGTGGAAATGCCGATTTCAGCACCCAGGCCGTATTCGAAACCGTCAGCGAAGCAGGTAGGGGTATTGAGCATGACCGACGCCGAGTCGACTTCTGCCATGAACCTGCGCGCTTCACCTTGATGCTCGGTGAGGATCGAGTCGGTGTGGTGCGAACCGTAGTGGTTGATATGTTCGATGGCCTGGTCCAGGCCGTCGACCACACGAATGGAGAGCAACGCGTCGAGGTATTCGGTGTGCCAGTCCTGCTCGGTGGCGGCCTGTGCGTCAATCAATGCGCACGTGCGCTCGCAACCGCGCAACTGCACGCCCTTGTCCTGGAAGCGGCGGGCCATTTCCGGCAGGAAGCGAGCCGCCACCTGCTGGTCGACCAGCAGGGTTTCCATGGCACCGCAGATGCCATAACGGTAGGTCTTGGCATTGAACGCCACAGGCCAGGCTTTCTCCAGGTCGGCATGCTGGCTGACGTAGATATGGCAGATACCGTCCAGGTGCTTGATGACCGGCACACGGGCATCGCGGCTGATACGCTCGATCAGCCCGCGCCCACCACGGGGCACGATGACATCGACGAACTCGGGCATGCTGATCAGCGCGCCCACCGCTTCGCGATCGGTGGTTTCCACCACCTGCACCACGGCAGCTGGCAACCCCGCAGCCGCCAGGCCGCGCTGAATGCACGCAGCAATGGCGCGGTTGGAATGAATGGCCTCGGAGCCGCCGCGCAGGATGGTGGCGTTACCCGACTTGAGGCACAGGCTGGCCGCATCGATGGTCACGTTCGGCCGCGATTCGTAGATGATCCCGATCACCCCCAGCGGGACGCGCATCTTGCCTACCTGAATACCGGACGGGCGGTAGCTCATGTCTCGGATGGCACCGACCGGGTCGGGCAGGCCGGCCACCTGACGCAGGCCAGTGATCATGCCATCGATGCGCGCAGGGGTGAGCGCCAGGCGATCGAGCAGCGCCGGCTCCAGGCCATTGGCGCGGCCTTGGGCGAGGTCCTGCTCATTGGCAGCCGTGAGTTCGGCACGACCGGCGTCCAGAGCGTCGGCAGCCGCTTGCAGCGCGCGGTTTTTCTGCGCGGTGGTGGCACGGCCGATCACCCGGGACGCTTCGCGTGCGGCGCGACCAAGGCGGGTCATGTAGTCAAGAACGGACTCAGTCATGGGTTCGGTGTCTTGGCGAAGGGGAAATCGGCTGATTATAACTGTCATGCAGGTGTACGCCCAGCGGCGGGTGGCGGATGGTCGAAATAAGGGTGGGTCTGGATTGCAGCGTTCAGCCTCGATTAAGCATTTCATTGCTATCATTGCGCCTTCCCACCCGCGAACCGCCCGCATGCCAGCACTGCCCGACAGCTTCTTCGACCAGGATGCCCAGGCCTTGGCCAAGGCCCTCCTGGGCAAGGTCATCCGCCACCGCCAAAGCAACCTGTGGCTGGCCGCCCGCATCATCGAAACCGAGGCCTACTACCTCACCGACAAAGGCAGCCACGCCTCGCTGGGCTATACCGAAAAGCGCAAGGCGCTGTTTCTCGAAGGCGGCCACATCTACATGTACTACGCCCGTGGCGGCGACTCGCTCAACTTCAGTGCGCAGGGCCCCGGCAACGCCGTACTGATCAAGTCTGCCTACCCCTGGCAGGACGCCCTGTCCGGCCCCGACAGCCTGGCGCAGATGCAACTCAACAACCCCGATGCCAGCGGCAACCTGCGCCCGCCCGAGCGCCTGTGCGCCGGCCAGACCTTGCTGTGCAAGGCACTGGGCCTGAAAGTGCCGCACTGGGACGCACAGCGGTTCGACCCCCAGCGGCTCTATGTGGAAGACTGCGCCAGCCCAGTACCCCGGGTGATCCAGGCCGCCCGCCTGGGCATCCCTCATGGCCGCGACGAACACCTGCCCTACCGCTTTGTCGACGCCGAGTACGCCCGCTTCTGCACACGGAACCCGTTACGCCGCGGCCAAGTCGAAGGCCGCGACTTCTTTACTCTGCAACAAGGGAGCTGAACCATGGACCAATGGCTCGACAGCCTCACCGGCTGGCTGGGTGCCAACCCCCAATGGCTTGGCCTGGCGATTTTCGTGGTGGCCTGCATCGAATGCCTGGCCATCGCCGGCATCATCGTGCCGGGTACCGTGTTGCTGTTTGCAGTGGCAGTGCTGGCCGGTAATGGCGCCCTGAGCCTGGGTGAAACACTGCTGCTGGGTTTTCTCGGCGGCCTTCTCGGCGATGCACTGTCGTACACAGTGGGCAAGTACTTTCACCAGAACATTCGGCGCCTACCCTTGCTGCGCCACCACCCCGAGTGGATCGGCGGCGCAGAAGCCTACTTCCAGCGCTACGGCATCGCCAGCCTGCTGGTAGGCCGCTTCATCGGCCCGCTGCGGCCTATGCTGCCGATGGTGGCCGGCATGTTCGACATGCCGCTGCTGCGCTTCGCTGCTGTCAGCCTGCTGGCGGCCGCCGGCTGGTCGGTAGCCTATCTGCTGCCCGGCTGGGCCACGGGTGCAGCCATGCGCCTGCCGTTGCCCGAGGGGTTCTGGCTGCAAGCCGGCATCGTCGCCGGCACCCTGGCGGTGATTATCGGGGTGAGCCTGAGCACCAGCATCCGTGACCACCGCCACGGCACCCGGGTAATTGCCGGGCTCAGCCTGCTGGCCTTGACCGGCGTGTTCCTGGGGTGGCCTTACCTGCACGCGTTCGACCAGGGCGTGATGACGCTGGTGCAGGAACACCGCAGCCAGGCCTATGACGGCGCCGTGGTACTGGTGACCCGACTGGGGGACTTCCGTACCCAGCTGTTTCTGGGCGGGTTGCTGACCGGTCTGCTGTTGCTGGCCCGGCAGTGGCGCCATGCCTTCTTCGCCGGCGGCGCGCTCATGGGCACCGCCATCGCCAACGGTACGCTGAAGTGGCTGTTTGCCCGTGCCCGCCCGGAGGTACTGACCGACCCACTGACCAGCTACAGCATGCCCAGCGGGCACAGCTCTGCTTCGTTCGCGTTCTTTCTGGTAATGGCAGTGCTTGCCGGGCGCGGCCAGCCGCCGAGAATGCGCCTCACCTGGGTGGTGATCGGCTGCATCCCTGCCTTGTCGATCGCGCTGTCGCGGGTGTACCTGGGTGCACACTGGCCCACCGACATTCTGGCCGGGGCCTTGTTGGCCTGCTGCGTGTGTGCGCTAAGCCTGACACTGGTGCAGTATCGCCAGCCTTTGGCGCCACTGCCGCAAAAGGTATGGTGGCTGATACTGCCAGCATGCCTGGCCCTGTTCGCCTACTTTGCCACCCATTCGTTTCCCCATGCCCTGCTGCGCTATCAGTATTCGTGAGGCGGCAGCCTAGACGAACAGCTCGCCCTGTATCCGCTCCAACAGCTTCTGGATTTCGCCCAGCCGCTGCTGGGGCGAATCGAGGCTGAGCAAGTCCAGCTTGTCTTCTTCCATGAACGGCAGCAGGTAAGCCAGCTGGTTGGCCAGCGCCTGCCGCCCGTCTACCGGGCGCGGCATGTCCAGCGCTTCGACCATGGGGTGTTCACCCAGCGCCACCAACAACGCCAGCAAGTCGTCGTCCGCGTCTTGCAAGGGGCTGTCTGGCGCCTCCGACAGCCACTGCACCTGCCCCACCAGCAACTGGTCCTTCTGCACCTCGGTGGCATCCAGGGTGAAACGCCGCACACCTTCCACCCGGATACCGAGCAAGCCATTGTCCTGCTGGGCGAAGTCGCGGATCAACGCTTCGCAACCAATGGAGGCGACCACCGGCGGTGCCTTGCCCACCTGCTCACCTTCGACGATGCACACTACACCGAAGCCCTCGCCCTGCTTCATGCAGCGCCCGATCATGTCCAGGTACCGGGCCTCGAATATCTGCAGGTCCAGGAAGCAGCCCGGGAACAGCACGGTATCGAGGGGAAACAGCGGTAACGTCATTTCAAGTCCTCACGCCACCAGGCTGACAGCCAGCGGCAGGAACACCGCAGTCGCCACGCCCATCAGGCTCATCGCCAGCGCGGCAAAGGCGCCGCATTCGTCACTTTCCTGCAAAGCCACCGACGTGCCGACCGCGTGGGCGGTCACCCCCAGCGACATGCCACGGGCTTCCGGGCTGTGCACACCGCAGCGGCTCAGCAAGGCCGGGCCAAATATGGCCCCGAGCACCCCGGTGATCAGCACGAACACCGCCGCCAGCGCCGCCACGCCGCCAATCTGTTCGGCCACCAGCATGGCGATGGGCGAGGTGACCGACTTGGGCGCCATGGTCATCAGGATCATGTGTTCGGCACCAAACCACCAGCCCAGCAGCAGGCAGCAAAGCGTGGCGAACAGCCCCCCGAGTACCAGCGTAGTAAAGGTTGGCCAGAACAGCTGACGAATGCGCCGCAGGTTCAGGAACAGCGGTACCGCCAGGGCGACCGTAGCCGGGCCCAGCAGGATATTCATGATTTCGGTGCTCTTGCGGTACTCGCGGTAGTCGATACCACAGACAAGCAGCACGCCGATTACCAGGGCCATCGACACCAGCACCGGTTGCAGGAAGATCCAGCGCGTCTTCTCGTACCCTGCCAGCACCAGTTGATACGCACCCAGGGTAATGCCGATACCGAACAGTGGATGATGCACCACGGCGTCGAGTGCGCCCTGCCAGTCGAGCATCATGGCTGCTCCTCGCGCCTGGCCTGGCGATGGATGAGCTTCTGCATCAACACGCCGACGAACACCAGGGTGAGCAGGCACGAAATCAACAGCGCGCCCACAATCGCCCAGAAGTCATCGGCGATGTCACGGGCATACACCATCACCCCTACCGCAGGCGGCACCAGCAGCAGCGGCAGGTACCGCAGCAGGCTACCAGCCGCCAGGTTCAGGGGCTCGCCCACCTCGCCACGCACCATCAGGAAGCACAGCAACAGCAACAGCCCCAGGATCGGCCCCGGCAAGAACGGCAGCAGCAGGTGATTGAGCGCCGTACCCAACAGCTGGAACAGCACCAGCCAGGTCAAACCACGCAACAGCATAAGCATCTCCTTATGGCATGCGGCCCATTATAAGCATGCACCTGCAGTAGTCATCGAACCCTGCGTAACTTGACTGAACGCAGGGCGCGTGCTGATCTAGCACTTTCGTACCAACTACAACGGTGGAGACATTGCGATGCCCCAGGTACCGGTAACAGCGCTGTCGCAGTACGTTGGCAAGCCACTGGGCCATTCGGCCTGGCTGCAAATTGACCAGCAGCGTATCAACCTGTTCGCCGAAGCGACCGGGGACTTCCAGTTCATTCACGTCGACCCGCAGAAGGCCGCTCAAACGCCTTTCGGCGGCACCATCGCCCATGGCTTCCTCACCTTGTCCCTGATACCCACGCTGATCGAGGACATCCTGGTGCTGCCGCAAGGCCTGAAGATGGTGGTGAACTACGGGCTGGACAGCGTGCGCTTCATGCAGCCGGTAAAGGTCGACAGCCAGGTGCGGTTGAAGGTGGACCTGGCCGGGGTGACGGAGAAGAAACCGGGGCAGTGGTTGCTCAAGGCAATTGCCACCCTGGAAATAGAGGGTGAAGAAAAGCCTGCCTATATCGCGGAGTCGCTCTCGCTGTGTTTCGTCTAGGCACCACGGGGGCTATCCCAGGGGCTATCCCAGGCTTCTCTACAAACCCTCTGCACTCGCGTAAACTGCCAGCCTTTGTGCAGCCCAGGCTGCCCCTGTCGATTTAGCAAAGGTGCCCGCCATGCCCTGGCTGCAAGTACGCCTGGCCATCAGCCCGGAACAAGCCGAAACCTACGAAGATGCGCTGCTGGAAGTGGGCGCAGTTTCGGTGACCTTCATGGACGCCGAAGATCAGCCGATCTTCGAGCCAGACCTCAACACCACGCCACTGTGGTCGCACACTCACCTGCTGGCCCTGTTCGAGGCCGATACCCAGCCCGAGCAGGTGTTCGCCCACCTGCGCCTGCTGACCGACGACGAGCTGCCTCAACACCAGGCTGAGGTGATCGAGGACCAGGACTGGGAGCGCAGCTGGATGGACAACTTCCAGCCGATGCGCTTCGGCCGTCGCCTGTGGATCGTGCCCAGCTGGCACGACGCCCCGGAAAAAAACGCCGTCAACCTGCTGCTCGACCCGGGCCTGGCGTTCGGCACTGGCACCCACCCCACCACCGCGCTGTGCCTGGAATGGCTGGATGGCCAGGAACTGCAGGGCACCCAGGTACTGGACTTCGGCTGCGGTTCGGGCATTTTGGCCATTGCAGCCTTGCTGCTGGGGGCCCGTGAAGCCGTGGGTACCGACATCGACGTGCAGGCCATCGAAGCCTCGCGGGACAACGCCCAGCGCAACGGCATCGCCGATGACAAGCTGGCACTCTACCTGCCTGAGCACATGCCGGCCATGCAGGCCGACGTACTGGTCGCCAACATCCTGGCCGGGCCGCTGGTTTCGCTCGCACCGCAGTTGTCCGGGCTGGTTCGCCCAGGCGGCCTGCTGGCATTATCGGGCATCCTCGCCGAACAGGGCGAAGAAGTGGCCGCCGCCTATGCTGCCGATTTCGAGCTCGACCCCATCGTCGTTCGCGACGGCTGGGTGCGTATCAGTGGTCGCCGCCGCCCAGCGCGCCCATAACCATCCCCTGCACAGCCTCCGGATTGCCGCATGACCGACAGTTTCGTCACCCAGTGCCCGCATTGCCAGACCAGCTTTCGCGTCACTCACCACCAGTTGAGCGTGGCCCGTGGCGTGGTGCGCTGCGGCCAATGCCTGCAGGTGTTCAACGCTGCCAAGCAACTGCTGGAGCAAAACCGCGCCCAGGCAGGCAGCACACCGGTGGCACCCGCGGCCGACAGCGAGGGTGCAGCAGCGCCCGCCAGCCAACCGGTGCTGGCTGCCGCGCCCGTAGAGCCCGTCGCGGGCGAGCCGGCCGATACGCCAGAAGCCGCCCTAGCCCGCACCACCCAGGCCCTGGACGAACTCGACCTGGACATGGAACTGGAGCGCCTGGAGCGCCGCGGGCAGTCACCGCAATCGCGCCCGGCCAATGCTGACGGCGGTTTGCAGGCACGGCGCGACGAGCCCCATGCGCAAGACCCTGCAGACGATCTGTTTGGTACCGCCACCGACGAACCGCTGGAGCCGCAACAGGCCGCAGCCGCCCCGCTGCTAAGCGAACCACCGCCCCCAGGCCTGGTGCCCGGTGAGCGTAACGAACCCACCTTTACAGGCAGCCTGGACCTCGACGCCGACGATGAGCCCACCCTGCAGCGCGGGGTCGTGATCGAGGATGAACCGCACCGCGACCCGCCAATGCGCACTGACCCTGACGATGTTCCTATCCAGGGCCTGAGCGCCCTGGATGACGAACCGCCGGCACTGCACATTTCCGCCCGCGACGACGATGACGCCACCCCACCCACCGTGGCAGGCGAGCGCCTGGAGCCCGGCCTGTCGGGCAAGCCCGAGCGCCCACGGCGCAAGGAGCCGTTGGTGGACGTGGTGGACGACCCGCTGCAGCTGGGCTGGGAAAAGCCCGCCCCCAACTGGGGCAAGCGTATTCTGTGGACAATACTGACGCTGCTGGCCGCAGGCCTGCTGGCCTTGCAGTACGTGTGGTTCCACTTCGACGAGCTGGCCCGCCAGGACCAGTATCGCCCCCTGTTCGAGAACATCTGCCCTGCCGTAGGCTGCCAGGTGCCGTCACGGGTCGATATCGCCCGCATCAAGAGCAGCAACCTGGTGGTGCGCAGCCACCCGGACTTCAAGGGCGCCCTGATCGTGGATGCAATCATCTACAACCGCGCCCCCTTCGCCCAGCCGTTCCCGCTGCTGGAACTGCGCTTCGCCGACCTCAATGGCCAGTTAATTGCCAGCCGGCGCTTCAAGCCCAGTGAATACCTGTCTGGCGAACTGGCGGGCCGCGGCGAAATGCCCAGCCAAACCCCCATCCACATCGCCCTGGACATCCTCGACCCAGGCCCGAAAGCCGTCAACTACAGCCTCAGCTTCCGTTCCCCAGAGTAAGCTGCAAGCGGCAAGCTTCAAGCGGCAAGATAAAGGCAGCGGCGGTTCGGGCTTCTGTCTTGCAGCTTGCCGCTTGCAGCTTGCCGCTTGCAGCTTGCCGCTCAAGGCTGCAAGCCGAAAACTGCTCAGATTTTATCCAAATCCATCTTTATCCAGTCATCGAGAGCGGGTATCATGCCAACCCTTTTTCGAACTCCAAGATTCGGCCCCACAACAGGGATCACCTATGTCGGCGGTACGCATCGGCCCATACACACTGCGCAACAACCTGATCCTCGCGCCCATGGCCGGGGTCACGGACCAGCCTTTCCGAACACTTTGCCAGCGCATGGGCGCAGGTATGGTGGTGTCAGAAATGGTGTCCAGCGACATGTCCTTGTGGAACAGCCGCAAGTCGAGCCTGCGCCGCATCCATGAAGGCGATCCCGAGCCCCGTTCGGTGCAGATCGCCGGGGGGGATGCGCAGATGATGGCCGCAGCTGCCCAGGCCAACGTGGCGGCGGGTGCGCAGATCATCGATATCAACATGGGCTGCCCGGCGAAAAAAGTCTGCAACAAAGCTGCAGGCTCTGCTTTATTGAGAGATGAGGCACTGGTCAGCGACATTCTGCACGCGGTAGTCGCCGCGGTGGATGTTCCGGTGACCCTGAAGATCCGCACCGGTTGGGACCGGGCGAACAAGAACGGCCTGAACGTGGCAAGAATTGCCGAACAGGCTGGCATCCAGGCGCTTGCGGTGCATGGCCGCACACGCGCCGACCTGTACACCGGTGAAGCCGAATACGACACCATCGCTGCCATCAAGCAGGCGGTATCGATCCCGGTCTTCGCCAACGGCGATATCACTTCGCCAGAAAAGGCCCGGGCAGTGCTGGACGCCACGGGGGTTGACGGCTTGCTGATTGGCCGGGCTGCCCAGGGGCGGCCCTGGATCTTCCGTGAGGTCGAGCATTACCTGCGCACTGGGCAACACCTGCCAGCGCCGCAACTGGACGAAGTGGAACGCATCCTGCTGGAGCACCTGGCTGCGCTGCATGCCTTCTATGGCGATGTGATGGGCGTGCGTATCGCCCGCAAGCACGTAGGCTGGTACCTGGCAACACGACCCGGCGGCAAGGAGTTTCGCTCCCGGTTCAACGCTTTGGAAGACACACAAGCGCAGTGCGCCAACGTTCGCGCGTATTTCAGCGAACGTCGACAGAGCCTTGAGACAGAGGACGGACAAGGGGTGGCCGCATGACGATGATGACCGAGACTTTTGTGAGTGGAACAACGCCCGTGAGCGACAACGCCAACCTGAAACAGCACCTGAACACGCCGAGCGAAGAGGGCCAGACCCTTCGCGACAGCGTCGAGAAGGCGCTGCACAACTACTTCGCCCACCTGGAAGGCGCGACCGTCACAGACGTGTACAACCTGGTGCTCTCCGAAGTCGAGGCGCCCCTGCTCGAAAGTGTCATGAGCTACGTCAAGGGCAACCAGACCAAAGCCAGCGAGATGCTCGGGCTCAACCGAGGCACCCTGCGCAAGAAGCTCAAGCAGTACGACTTGCTGTAAGCCAGAATCCCAATCAGAAAAGGCGGCTCTTCACAGAGACGCCTTTTTTGCTGACTCCACCGCGTTATTTGGAACCCGAAATGACCGACCAGACTACCCGCCTGCCAGTCCGCCGCGCCCTGATCAGCGTCTCCGACAAGACCGGTATCCTCGAATTCGCCCGTGAGCTGCAACAGCTCGGTGTCGAGATCCTGTCCACCGGCGGCACCTACAAGCTGCTCAAGGACAACGGTGTCAACGCGGTGGAAGTGGCTGACTACACCGGCTTCGCCGAAATGATGGATGGCCGGGTGAAAACCCTGCACCCGAAAATTCACGGTGGCATCCTGGGCCGTCGCGGCACCGATGACGCCATCATGAACGAGCACGGGATCAAGCCGATCGACCTGGTCGCCGTCAACCTCTACCCGTTCGAAGCCACCATCGCCAAGCCTGGCTGTGACCTGCCGACCGCCATCGAGAACATCGACATCGGCGGCCCGACCATGGTCCGTTCGGCAGCCAAGAACCACAAGGACGTTGCCATCGTGGTCAATGCCGGCGACTACGCCAGCGTTCTCGACAGCCTAAAGGCGGGTGGCCTGACCTACGCCCAGCGCTTCGACCTGATGCTCAAGGCCTTCGAGCACACTGCCGCCTACGACGGCATGATCGCCAACTACATGGGCACCATCGACCAGGCCAAGGACACCCTGAGCACCGAAGCGCGCAGCGAATTCCCGCGCACCTTCAACAGCCAGTTCGTCAAGGCCCAGGAAATGCGCTACGGCGAGAACCCGCACCAGAGCGCGGCGTTCTACGTAGAAGCCAACAAAGGCGAAGCCAGCATCTCCACCGCCGTGCAGCTGCAGGGCAAGGAACTGTCGTTCAACAACGTGGCCGACACCGACGCTGCGCTGGAATGCGTGAAGAGCTTCGTCAAACCGGCCTGCGTCATCGTCAAGCACGCCAACCCGTGCGGCGTGGCCGTGGTGCCTGAAGACGAAGGCGGCATCCGCCAGGCGTACGAGCTGGCCTACGCCACCGACACCGAGTCGGCGTTCGGCGGCATCATCGCCTTCAACCGCGAGCTGGATGGCGAAACCGCCAAGGCCATCGTCGAGCGCCAGTTCGTCGAAGTGATCATCGCACCGAAAATCTCCCAGGCTGCCCGCGACGTGGTGGCGGCCAAGCAGAACGTTCGCCTGCTGGAATGCGGCGAGTGGCCAGCCGAGCGTGCTGCCGGCTGGGACTTCAAGCGTGTCAACGGCGGCCTGCTGGTACAAAGCCGCGATATCGGCATGATCGGCGCCGATGACCTGAAGATCGTCACCAAGCGCGCACCGACCGAACAGGAAATCCACGACCTGGTGTTTGCCTGGAAAGTGGCCAAGTTCGTCAAGTCCAACGCCATTGTGTACGCCAAGCAGCGCCAGACCATCGGCGTGGGTGCCGGCCAGATGAGCCGCGTCAACTCCGCTCGCATTGCTGCCATCAAGGCCGAGCATGCTGGCCTGCAAGTGCAAGGCGCGGTCATGGCATCGGACGCGTTCTTCCCGTTCCGTGATGGCATCGACAATGCCGCTAAAGTGGGTATCAGCGCCGTGATCCAGCCAGGTGGCTCGATGCGTGATGCCGAGGTGATTGCTGCCGCTGATGAAGCCGGCATTGCCATGGTGTTCACCGGTATGCGCCACTTCCGCCACTGATTGCAGCGGCAAGCTGAAAGCTGAAAGCTGAAAGCTGCAAGCAAGAGCAGGCCCAGTTGCTCCTGCTTGCAGCCACAGCACCTTGAATCCCCGAGTTGTAAGCATTTTGGATAAGCGCACACCGCTTTTGCTTGACGCTTGCAGCTCGCAGCTTCTCCGAAGGAGCCTGTAATGAAAGTTTTGATCATTGGCAGCGGCGGCCGTGAGCACGCCCTGGCCTGGAAAGTCGCCCAGGACCCACGCGTCGAGAAGGTCTTCGTTGCCCCGGGTAACGCTGGCACCGCCATTGAAGCCAAGTGCGAAAACGTTGCCATCGACGTGTGCGCCCTTGAGCAACTGGCCGACTTCGCAGAAAAGAATGTCGACCTGACCATCGTCGGCCCCGAAGCCCCTCTGGTGATCGGCGTGGTGGACCTGTTCCGCAGCCGCGGTCTGGACTGCTTTGGCCCAACCAAGGGCGCGGCCCAGCTGGAAGGCTCCAAGGCATTCACCAAGGACTTCCTGGCGCGCCACAAGATCCCGACCGCCGACTACCAGAACTTCACCGAGATCGAGCCGGCCCTGGCCTATCTCCAGAAAAAAGGCGCACCGATCGTGATCAAGGCCGACGGCCTGGCAGCGGGCAAAGGCGTGATCGTCGCCATGACCCTGCAGGAAGCCGAAGAGGCCGTGCGTGACATGCTCGCAGGCAATGCCTTCGGCGAAGCCGGTTCGCGCGTGGTGATCGAAGAGTTCCTCGACGGTGAGGAAGCCAGCTTCATCGTGATGGTCGACGGCCACAACGTGCTGCCCATGGCCACCAGCCAGGACCACAAACGTGTCGGCGACCAGGACACCGGCCCGAACACCGGCGGCATGGGTGCCTACTCCCCTGCCCCTGTGGTGACCGCCGACGTGCACCAGCGCGTGATGGACCAGGTCATCTGGCCGACCGTGCGCGGCATGGCCGAAGAAGGCAACGTGTATACCGGTTTCCTGTATGCCGGCCTGATGATCGACAAAGCGGGCAACCCCAAGGTCATCGAGTTCAACTGCCGCTTCGGCGACCCAGAAACCCAACCCGTCATGCTGCGCCTGGAATCGAGCCTGGTGTTGCTGATCGAAGCCGCCTTCGCCAAGGCGCTGGACAAGGTCGAGGCCCAGTGGGACCCGCGCCCGAGCCTGGGCGTGGTGCTGGCTGCCGGGGGTTACCCGGGCGACTACGCCAAAGGCGCGGCCATCAGCGGCCTGGACGCAGCGGCCAAGCTGCAAGGCAAGGTGTTCCATGCAGGCACCACGCTCGAGGATGGCCAGGTGGTCACTGCCGGTGGCCGCGTGCTGTGCGCCACCGCCATGGGTGACACGGTGCAGGCCGCCCAGCAGCAGGCCTACCGCCTGGCTGAGCAGGTGAAGTGGGACGGCAGCTTCTACCGTACCGACATCGGTTATCGGGCCATTGCCCGTGAGCGTGGCGAGCAGCACTAAACCGCATCGCTGCGCCGTTGCGCCCGGGCAGTGCCAGGCCCGGGCGTACGGCAGCCGCCCCGTCGGCAGGGCCCAGCCGGGCCTTGCCATCGGCTTGGCGCGCCGCGCATAGTTATCACCCCGCACATCGGCTAAGAAGGGATTTCGTAGTGCGCCGGCTCCGGATTGCCTCAGCGTTGTTCATCAGTTTGCTGTCCCTGCTGTGCGTGCTACCGGCCATGGCGGAGCATGATGGCGGGTGGGCGCTGCTGCTCGACGAACATGCCAACCTGCAACTGAGCGACGTGCGCTCCGAACGCTATCGCAACCAGTTCAGCCCCCTTGAGCTCGACGAACTGGATGCGGCCCCCGCCGACCAGGCGCTGTGGTTGCACTACCGCCTGGAACCCGGCACTCAGGAACAGCTGCTGCGGGTATTCGCCCCGGACCTTTCCGGCCTCGACCTGTACGCCCTGCAGGGCGACAAGCTGTTGCGCCAGCTGCATCACGGCCGCCACGCGGGTACGGCACAACCCACCCTGCGGGGCAGCGATCACGTACTGCCCCTGCCCAACAGCACGCAACCCCTGGACATCTACCTGCGGCTGGTGTCGGAACACCAGCTGCGCCCTGCCATCAGCCTGGAACCCGCCGCCGAGGCGGCTGCCAGCCAGCACCAGCCGCTGCTGTTCGGCATGCTGTTTGGTGGGCTGGTGATGCTGATCCTGCACAACCTCATCCGCTTCATCTACAGCCGCTCGAGCACCACGCTGGTGCTGGCGCTTTACCACAGCCTGATGCTGCTCAGCGGTTTGATCCTGCTCAACCTCAGCGGCCCCTGGTGGCACGTGTGGCACAGTGCACAAACCCCTGCGGCCTACCTCACGCTGGTGCTGGCGGGCCTGGCGGGGTTGTATTTCACTCAGCGGTTCTTCTACCCCTTCCACTCGGCGCGCCTGAACAAGCTGCTGAATGGCGAAATGCTGGTTGTGGCGCTCAGCGGCTTGATCCTGCTGTTCGTCGATACCTTGCCGCTGAACCTGATGACATATGCCCTGATGGCTTTGGGCAGCGTCACCATGCTGCTGGTCAGCAGCTACTACTGGTACAAGGGCTATGCGCCTGCCCGGCTGTTCAGCGTCGCCATGATCGTGTTCAACGTCGGTGGCCTGGTACTGCTGCCTGCGCTGCTGGGGCTGACGCGCACCTCGACACCCTGGCTGCTGTGCATTCTGCTGGGGCTGGCCGTGGCCAGCGGGCTGCTGCTCAACCTGGCCGTCAGCGACCGCCTGCGGCGCATGAACGAAGAGCGCTTCAGTGCCAGCCGTGCCTTGGCCGCCAGCGATGCCGAAATCAATGCCAAGGCCGAATTCCTGGCCAAGATCAGCCACGAGATCCGCACCCCCATGAACGGCGTGCTGGGCATGACCGAACTGCTGCTGGGCACGCCGCTGTCGGTGAAGCAGCGCGACTACGTGCAGACCATTCACAGCGCCGGTAACGAACTGCTCACCCTGATCAACGAGATCCTCGACATCTCCAAGCTCGAATCCAGGCAGATCGAGCTGGATGATGTGCAGTTCGACCTCAACGCGCTGATCGAAGACTGCCTGAATATCTTCCGGGCCAAGGCCGAGCAGCAGAATATCGAGCTGATCAGCTTCACCCAGCCGCAGGTCCCGCGGGTGATCAGTGGCGACCCGACGCGCCTGCGCCAGGCATTGTCGAGCCTGCTGGAAAACGCACTCAAAAACACCGACCAGGGCGAGATTCTGCTGGTAGTGGCCCTGGACCAGCGCGGCGAAGTACCGCGCCTGCGCATCGCCGTGCAGGACAGCGGCGAGCCTCTGCCCGCTGCCGAGCGCGAAGCCCTGCTGCAGGCCAAGTTGCACAGCCATCATTTTCTGTCCAGCAACAAGCTGGGCGGCCACCTTGGGCTGATGATCGCCAAGCAGTTGATTGGGCTGATGCAGGGTGAATTCGGCATCAAGAGCAGCACCGGCACCGGCAACACCCTGTGGCTGACCCTGCCGCTGGACCCTTCCGCCCTGGAGCAGCCCCCGGCAGACCTTGACGGCCCGCTGCGCGATGCCCGGGTGCTGGTGGTGGACGACAACGACACCTGCCGCAAGGTGCTGGTGCAGCAATGCAGCGCCTGGGGCATGAACGTAAGCGCAGTGCCTTCCGGCAAGGAGGCCCTGGCACTGCTGCGCACCAAGGCCCACTTGCGCGACTACTTCGACGCGGTGTTGCTGGACCAGAACATGCCGGGCATGACCGGCATGCAGCTGGCGGCCAAGATCAAGGAAGACCCCAGCCTGAACCACGACATTCTGGTGGTCATGCTAACCGGCATCAGCAACGCGCCCAGCAAGATCATCGCGCGCAATGCCGGGGTCAAGCGGATCCTCGCCAAGCCAGTGGCCGGCTACACGCTCAAGACGACACTGGCCGAAGAGCTAGCCCAGCGCGGCCGCGACCAGCTGTCGTCCGTCACCGCGCTGGGCAAGCCCCAGGCGCTGGAGCTTCCCGGTGATTTCCGGGTACTGGTGGCCGAAGACAACAGCATTTCCACCAAGGTGATTCGCGGCATGCTTGGCAAGTTGAACCTGGAGCCAGACACCGCCGCCAACGGCGAAGAGGCCCTGCAGGCGATGAAGGCCAAGCGCTACGACCTGGTGCTGATGGACTGCGAAATGCCGGTGCTGGATGGTTTTTCCGCCACTCAGCTGTTGCGTGAGTGGGAAGCCGACCACCAGCGCCCACGCACCCCGGTGGTGGCACTGACTGCGCACATTCTCGCCGAGCACAAGGAACGCGCGAAACTGGCGGGCATGGACGGGCACATGGCCAAGCCGGTGGAGCTCTCACAGCTGCGCGAAGTGGTGCAGTACTGGGCCAGACACCGGGATGCCGAAACCGACCCTGCACCGCCGCGCTGACCTGCGAGGCCATGCCCGGCCCCGCAGGTGGCCCGGGTATCAAAAGGCGTAGTCAAGCACACGCTGCAGGCTCAGCTGCACAACGCGGTCCTGCACTTTCGGTAGAAAACTGTGCTCGAACGCCAGCAGGTTGAAACGCACCAGTTCCGCCCGCACGTGCTTGTGGCTGCGCTTGCGGTTGATGAACCCTGCGCTGAATGCCGAGCGCACATCTGTTTCGTGGTAAACCACCATATCAACGCGGTTGGCGCCGGCCGGCGCACACGGCAGCAGCTGGAAATGCTGACGCTCCAGTGCGTAGTGCTCCAGCTTCTGCAACACCGAGGGGTTGGCCACCAACTTGTGCAAGGCCATGCCCGTGGCCGTGGCGAAATGCTCACCCGCGGTTGCAGCAATGGTTTCCAGCACCTGGTCCACCTGCCTGGTGCGCTGTTGATCGGGCCAGTGCACCTGCTCGGGCGACAGCGCATCCCAGCCCATGAACTTCAGTTGGTTGCGGTAATAGGCGAACCAGTCCTGCACCAGGCCCTCCCGGTGAGCAGCTTCGGTTGCGCGCTCGGCCAGCGCCAATGCCAGTTTCACCTTGTACTTGTGCGCGGCGGGCACGCCATCCAGAAAAGACACGACACCCGCGCCAATCACGGCAGCTGCAGCTTCACTCATGGCTGGCTCCTGTCTGCGGTGCGTGAGGGTCGAATCGGTACTCACCCTGGCCATCCTTGGTTAGCATCAAGGCGTGCAGCGCCTCGCGCTGGTGCTGGAAACGCTTGTTGTCCAGGGCCAGGGAAATGCCATTGAACGCGGCCTCGCCCTTGAGTACCTGGTCGCTCAGCAACTGCGCCAGCGACAGGCCCGAGAGCGGCGTTTCGGTGTGCAGGGTAATGCTGCACAGGTCCAGCACCGGGCCTGGTTTGAGCAGCCCGAGCTCAATGACCACTTGCGAACCACCGGCCTGGTCCTGCACGCTGAATTTCTTCAGATGCGCCACCCCGTCCGCTGACTGGCCTAAACCCGCAGCGAAGGCTGCCAATACGGCTTGCTGTTGAATCGAGCGCACCTTGAGCCAGGCGTCCAGGGGCTGCAGCCGCGTGCTACGGGTCGGCTGCCCCAACTGCCTCTGATCGTAAGTGCTGGCCAGCTTGATCCAGCCCAGCCGGCGCAGGGCCGACCGGTAGGCGTCGTACCAGGCGTCATGGTCGGCAAACCGCGAGCCTGCCTCCTTGTTCGCAACCAGCTGCGCGTACAGTATCGAGTCGAGGGCGGCCTGGCGCTCAACCCCGGCCCCGGCCGGTGCATACAACAGCGCCGTGCCGCCGATCAGCATGAGCTGCTCGTCTGCTTTATCCATGGTGTTGTCTCTTCGGTAAACCCAGGAAAGGCGGCGCCGTCACAGCGCCGCCCGGCGATCAGATGTCGTACTGCAGCACGTTCTCGACGCTGCGCACGCCGAGCTTGTTTTCCACGGTTTCGCGCACTTTGTCGTAGACGAAGTTGTTCAGCGTGAGCACTGCGGTGCCTGCGTAGTAATGGGTCTTGTCCAGCTTCCACTGAATGCCCAGCACGTCATCGTCCAGCTTGGGTGCCGAGGCCTGGACGCAACTGACCACCATCACCACATCGTTGTTGGCGGTTTCGATACAGGCGGCCATGCCGACCATGCCGCGGGCCTTGTTCTGGCGTTTATGGTCGACCACCTTGGCGTCATCCTGCACGGTGGTGAGCTTGTCGAACGCCAGCTTGGCCAGGCCGCCGAGCTTGGTGCCGCCGAGGATGGCATTGCCCGCCACGCCGATGGCGCGGATGGCGACTGCACCCACGGTCACCGACAGCTCTGCCGAGGTTTCCAGCTCGAAACTGCGCTTGGGGATGGTAAAGCCCAGGTCGCGCATCACATCGACGAATTTGTCGTACCACTCGCGCGACTGTTTTTCCGCATCGAAGGCCTTATCAGCTACCAGGGTGGCGAAGTGAAAGGCGTTCTTCACATCGTGGCGGCTTTGCGTGGACATGCCTGCGCCGCAGGCCAGCAGGTTGCCTTCGACCAGGATGGCGGAATCGTTGGTTGTGATTTGTGTTGCATCGGACATCTGCAAACTCCTTGGTGATTACCCCTGAGAGCAGGGGTAATCACCTTATCCAGCACGCCGACAAGGCGGCGCGCTGAAGGGTTTCCAGAGCAGCTAGCCAGCGCCGGGGTACCAGCGCGGGGTATAGGCCCAGACCCCGCCCGAAGCCCTCGGGAATACGCAGGTGGTCGACGAGCCAACCAGTACCATGGTGCGCATATCGACCATTTCGGGCACCAGTTCGTCCAGGGTGACTACCCGCAGTGTCTGCCCCGGCCTACCGATATCACGGCCAAGGACTACAGGCGTGCGCCCTTCGCGATGGCGACGCACCACTTCCAATGCTGTGCCCAGCTGGTGAGGGCGGGCTTTGGAAATGGGGTTGTAGAACGCCAGCACCAGGTCCGCCTGGGCAGCCAGGTCGAGGCGTTTCTCGATGATCGACCACGGCTTGAGGTTGTCCGACAGCGACATCACACAGAAGTCGTGCCCCAGCGGCGCGCCAGCCTGTGCGGCAGTGGCAAGGCATGCCGAAACGCCGGGCAGCATCTGCAAGTCAACCCGGTGCCACGCAGGGTCGTCGGAGGCGTGCAGCGCTTCGAGCACAGCAGCCGCCATGGCGAATACGCCGGGGTCGCCTGACGATACCACCACCACCGAGCGGCCTTCGGCGGCCAGCCGGAAGGCATGGCGGGCACGCTGCATTTCTTCACGGTTATCGGTGCAGTGCACCACCTGGTCGTCGCGAAACGGGCCGGCCATGCGCACGTAGGTCTCATACCCCAGCACATCCTCGGCCTGTGCCAGCTCGGCCTTGACTGCCGGCACCATCAGCTCGGCTGCCCCGGGGCCCAGGCCGATCACCGCCAGCCGGCCGCGTCGGCGGCCCACCCCGGCGACATCGACCGGCGCTGGGGCCACACCGATCACCACGCCCGGCTGTTCGATCAGCCGGGCACCGGGTACGGCAGCTGCAACCATGTTCGCCAGCCCTGTTGGGCTTGGCGCGAACCGCAGGGCCACGCCAAGCGCCTGCGCGGTTTGATGCAAATCGGCATCGGCCATGGCCTGCTCGTCGGCCAGCACACAGGCCAGCGAAAGCGGCGCGATGCCCGCCTGCTGCAACGCTTCAGGCAGGTTGGCCAAGCGGCCACCGGCAACGCCTGCCACCACCGAGCGCGGGTGGATAAGCAGTTCATCACGGCTGGCCGGGCGTGCCTCGCAGCCCACATGAATGGTACGGGTGGCCGCGTCGCTGGCCGGTAACTGCGCCTGCATCAGCCATGGCGCCTCGCCTGCTATGCGCACGGGCTCGCCGGCCAGCAGGTCGGAAACAAAGCGCTTGCCCTGCTCCAGGTCAGCCAGTGCATAGCCCGCGGGCGGGTTCAGCAGGCAGGTACCGAAGCGCAGCTCGCCGCTGGTGGTGATGGCCGGTGTGGTACCCAGCTGTTCGGCGATTTCCCGGGCCATCCGGTTTACCCCGGCCAGGCCCCCGAGCAACGGCACCACGGCGCTGCCGTCTTCGGCGACGGCCAGCACCGGCGGCTCGTCGTCCTTGTCGCCAAGCGCGCCGGCAAGGCTGCGAATCACGATACCCGCAGCGCACAGGGCAATGAGGGGCGTGCCGTCTTCATACAGGCCACGCAAGGTATCGCCGAACGCGGTGTAGTACGCATCGGCGCCCTGCACGCGACCGGCCAGGCCGTGGATACGCGCCTGGGGGTAGCGCTGCTGGATGCGCTGCGCCGTGGCCAGGCTGCCCGGCCCCAGAATGACAATGGCCGGCGCCCTGTGCATGTTCACCCCTGCCATTTTTCACCCGGCACGATAATCAGCGAGAAGTACGGCGACGACTGCGGGTCGACCGCGTCCAGCGGCACGATCTTCTGGTTGGCCATGGTCGCCCGCTCCACATACAGCGCACGGCGGTCCAGGCCAAGCTCGGCAAGTACCTGACGCACCTTGGGGAAGTTGCGGCCAAGCTTCATGATCACCGCCGCGTCGGCGTCGGCCAGGCGGCGCTTGAGCTCTTCTGCCGGCAACACGCCAGAGAGCACAGACAAACTCTGGTTGCGATACACCAGCGGCGCGCCCAGCACCGACGCGCCACCGAGCATGGAGCACACGCCCGGGACCACCTCGGCTTCATAGCGCTGGGCCAGGCGATCATGCAGGTACATGTAGGAGCCGTAGAAGAACGGGTCGCCCTCGCAGATGACCGCCACGTCGCGCCCGGCATCCAGGTGCTCGGCAACCTGCACGCTGGCCTCGTCGTAGAAGTCGCTGATCACCTGCTCGTAGGACAGGGGGGCAGGCAGCACCTCGGTCGTCACCGGGTAAACCAGTGGCAGCAGCGTCTGCTCGGCCTGCAGGTGCGCTTCGATGATGCCGAAGGCGTTGCCGCGCTTGCCCTTGGCCACGAAATAACCCACCACTGGGGACTCACGCAGCAAACGCAGGGCCTTGAGGGTGATCAGCTCGGGGTCGCCAGGGCCTACACCCAGGCCGATCAGCCTTCCACGCGGGGCCATCATTCCACCTCCGTGGCCAGGGCGTTGACGGCAGCAGCGGCCATCGCACTGCCCCCCAGGCGGCCCCGCATGATCACGAAGGGAACACCGCGGCTGTCGGCGGCCAGCATCGCCTTGGATTCCGCGGCGCCCACGAAGCCTACCGGGAAGCCCAGGATCAGCGCCGGGCGCGGGGCGCCGGCGTCGAGCATTTCCAGCAAATAGAACAGCGCAGTGGGGGCATTGCCAATCACCACCACGCTGCCTTCCAGGTGCGGCCGCCACAGTTCCAGGGCGACGGCCGAACGGGTATTGCCGGCTTCCTTGGCCAGCGCTGGAACGCTGGGGTCGCGCAGGGTGCAGATGACCGGGTTGTTGGCTGGCAGGCGCGCCCGGGTAATGCCTTCAGCCACCATGTGCGCATCGCAGAGGATCGGTGCACCGCCCAGTAGCGCCTGGCGCCCCGCCTGGCCTGCGCCTTCGGAAAATTGCAGGCCGTCGATGGCGTCGACCATGCCGCAGGCATGGATCACCCGTACAGCGAGCTTTTCGAGGTCTGCGGGGATCCGCTCCAGCCGTGCTTCCTCACGGATGATCCGGAAGGAATTGCGATAGATCTCCTGACCATCGCGGATGTAGTCAATCATCAAGGTGCTCCGTCGGCAGGGCGAGCATGGCGCCTGCTTCATTCAAGGTAATGTCGGTGGCGCGCAAGGCGCCAAACCCCGGTTGGCGGGGGTTGCGCAGGTACAGGTCGTAGCGGCCAGGGGCACGCGCCAGCAAGGTGACCGGGGCAACGTGGGCCACCGCGCAGGAACGCACGCAGCCACTGAGGTGCACGCTGCCCGGGGCGCCCGGGCCCAGCAAGGCAGCCAGGGCCACGGCATCTGCCTTGGTTTCGGCCTTGGCTTTGGCGCAGCCGCTGGCGCCGGTACAGGCACTGATGCGCGCCAGCGGTTGCTGGCCGTCGCACATCAGGCCGGCCGCTGCCAGGGTGGCCCGGGCCTGCTCGTGGGCGTTGGCGTCGAGGTTGGTCAGCACCAGGCTTTGCCAGGGGCTCATGCGCAGGCTGCCATCACCCTGCTGGCGCGCCACCTGGGCCGCTGCACGCAGCATGGCCGGCGTCAGGCGGCCCTGGGGCGGGGCTACACCCAATGCCAGCCCGTGCGCCTGGGGCAGCAGCCCCAGCCACGACACCTGGCAGGGCTGGCGGCGCCAGCCGAGCACGGCAGCATCGCGGCGGATGGGCAGGCCAAGCCCGTCGACGAACGCCGCAGGTGGGTACTCGCCCAGCAGGTGGCGCATGCGCGTCTGCGCCGGTGTCGCCAGGTCCAGAAAGCGCTCCAGCACCCCACGCACCAATGCCAGGCCATGCGCCACCGGCACCGCGCCAAGCACCTGGCCATCAGCCGGGCAGCTCGCCAGGCCGAACGCCAGCCAGGTTTGCCCCTCCACGTGCAGGGCAGACAGCCACAGGTCATGGGGGTGTTCCAGCATGGCCAGGCGCTCACCCGCGTCCAGTTGCACGGCAAATTTGGCCGATAACTGGTGATAACGCGGGGTACCTTCGAGCAGGTCGAGGATCTGCCCGGCCAGCGGCCTGGCATCAAGCAGCATGGCCGGGTCATGGCCGGCCAAGGGGCTGAGCATCAGGTTGCGCACATCGTCACCGGCTGCCTCGCGCGGGCCCAGGCCCGCGGCGAGCAGGGCCTGCACCAGGCCCTGGTGATCGCTGCCTACACCACGGATCTGCAGGTTGCCCCGGTTGGTGGCCTCGATCACCCCGCCCGCAAAGCGTTCAGCCGCAGCGGCCACGGCTTCGGCCTGGTCGGCCAGCAGCAGCCCGCCAGGCAGTTTGACGCGGCAGATGCCGCCATCCAGCGCACTGACGATGCGCCACAGCCCCGGGCAGGCCGAGGGGCGGGGCGAAGGGTGTGGGGTTCGAGCCTGCATCAAAGGGGTGTCCGGCAATCCGTGAAACTGCGCTTGAGTGTAGAAGGCGCGGTATTATGCCTGCTTTGTCTGCCGGCATGAAAAGCCGGTGGTCGAGCACCCTTGGCACTGGGTTGGAAAACCCCGCCCCCTTCGCGGGTAAAACCGCGCTCACAGGGGCGAGCAGCAGCCTCAACAATGGCGGAATGAAACACATGGCACCCTGGCTGACAGTAGTAGGCATCGGCGAAGACGGCTTCACTGGCCTTGGCAAGCAGGCCCGGCGCGCCCTGCTGGGCGCCGCGCGCATCTTCGGCAGCCCCCGCCAGCTGGCCCTGCTGCCCCGCTGTGTGGCAGGCGAGCGGCTGGGCTGGCCAAGCCCGTTCTCGCTGGCGCCGGTGCTGGCCCTGCGTGGCGAGCAGGTCTGCGTGCTGGCCAGTGGCGACCCGATGTTCTACGGCGTGGGGGCCAGCCTGGCACGCCAGGTGCAGCCGGGCGAAATGCACGTGCTGTCGATGCCCTCCTCCTGCGCCCTGGCCGCCGCCCGCCTGGGTTGGCCGCTGCAGGAGGTGCAGGTGGTATCGCTGGTGGCAAGGCCGCTGGCTGTGCTCAATGCCCATCTGCACAGCGGCAACCGGCTGTTGGTCTTGAGCAACGACGGCGACAGCCCGGCCGCCATCGCCGCACTGCTGTGCGAGCGGGGTTTCGGCCCCAGCCGGCTGCGGGTGTTCGAACACCTGGGCGGCGACGCCGAGCGCAGGCTGGAAGGCAGCGCCCAAAGCTGGCCTCACCCGGCGACGGCCGCGTTGAACCTGGTGGCTGTCGAGTGCATCGCCAGCCCCGCTACCCCGCAGCTACACCGCCTGGCCGGGCTGCCCGATGCCGCCTACCGCCACGACGGGCAACTGACCAAGCGCGACGTGCGGGCCATCACCCTCGCCCGCCTGGCACCGCAACCCGGCGAGCTGCTGTGGGACGTGGGCGCAGGTTGCGGCTCGATCGGCATCGAATGGATGCGCGCGCACCCGGCCTGCCGGGCCCTGGCCATCGAGGCTGACGAAGGCCGCCAGGGCCTGATCGAGCACAACCGCGATGCGTTGGGTGTGCCAGGCCTGCAACTGGTGCGCGGCAAGGCGCCAGCAGCGTTGCAAGGGCTGGAGCAACCTGATGCCATCTTCATTGGCGGCGGCGTCACCCGTGAAGGGGTGCTGGCCCAGTGCTGGGCAAGCCTGCGCCCTGGGGGGCGGCTGGTGGCCAATGCGGTGACGTTGCAAAGCGAGCTGGCCCTTGCGCATTTTCGCGAACAGCACGGTGGCGAGCTGACCCGCATCCATGTGGCCCACGCGCAGCCGCTGGGGGCATTCGACACGTGGCGCCAGGCGCTGCCCATCACCCTGCTCGAAGCGGTAAAACCCGTTGATGCGTGAAGAGACCCGCGAGCAGCCCGCGCCCCTGCGCAGCGGCCTCACCACCGGCAGCTGCGCCACCGCCACCAGCCTGGCGGCCGCGCGTCTGCTGCTGACCGGGGTGGCCAGCGATGCGGTCAGCATCACCCTGCCCAAGGGCAAGGTGGTGCAGATGCGCCTGGAGTTCTGCCGCCTGGCCGACGGCAGCGCGGAGGCCGGCACACTCAAAGACGCAGGCGACGACCCAGACGTGACCCACGGCGCCCTGCTCTACAGCCAGGTACGGTTGCTGACCGAGCCGGGCACACGCTTCGTCGCCGGTACCGGTGTAGGCACCGTCACCCGCCCGGGCCTGGTGTTGGCGGTGGGCGAGCCGGCCATCAACCCGGTGCCCCGGCGCATGATCACCGAGCACCTGCACGCTCTGGCTGCCGAATGCGGCTATGCGGGCGGTTTCGAGGTGACGGTGAACGTGCAGGGGGGCGAGCAGTTGGCCCTGAAAACCATGAACCCGCGCCTGGGCATTCTGGGTGGCCTGTCCATCCTGGGCACCAGCGGCATCGTGCGCCCCTTCTCGTGCGCAGCGTACATCGCCTCCATTCACCAAGGTATCGATGTGGCCCACACCAACGGCTATACCCATATTGCTGCGTGCACCGGCAACGCCAGCGAGGACACCATGCGCCGGGTGTACGGGCTGCCGGAAATCGCCCTGATCGAGATGGGCGACTTCGTTGGCGCGGTGCTCAAGCACCTGCGCAAGGTACCGGTGCCACGCCTGACCCTGTGCGGGGGGTTCGGCAAGATCAGCAAGCTGGCCGCCGGGCACATGGACTTGCACAGCCGCCATTCCAGCATCGACCTGCCGCAGTTGGCCGGCTGGGCAGCGGCAGTGGGCGCCGCCCCTGAGCTGCAGGCCGCCATCATCGCCGCCAACACCAGCCAGCAGGCGCTGGCAATGGCCCATGCGGCAGGCGTGCCACTGGGCGATGCGGTATGCGCCCACGCGCTGGCTTTTGCCCGCAGCGTGGTACCGGCCCAGGTCCAGGTAGAGGTGGTTGCCATTGATCGCCAGGGCGGCATCGTCGGCCGGGCAGGTGCGCAATGAGCCAGCGCATCCTGTTGCTCGGCGGCATCACCGAGGCCCTGGCCATCGCCCGGCTGCTGGGGCCGCAGCACGTCTACAGCCTGGCCGGCATCGGCCGTGTGCCCGACGACCTGCACTGCCAAGTGCGGGTGGGTGGGTTTGGCGGTGCGTCGGGGCTGGCCAGCTACCTACGTGAAGTCGGTATTACACTGCTGGTCGATGCCACCCACCCGTACGCGGCGCAGATCAGCGCCAATGCTGCCAGCGCGGCACGCATGGCCGGTGTCCCCTGCTGGGCCCTGCGCCGCCCGGCCTGGCAGGCGCAGGCGGGGGACGACTGGCGCGAAGTGGACGGCTGGGCGGCGTTGATCACCCAGCTGACGCCGTTCAGCCGCCCCCTGTTCACCCTGGGCCGTGAGCCCCTGCAACACCTGCACGAGATTCCACCGACGCAGTTCTGGACCTTGCGCGCCCTGCAGGCCTGCCCTGGCAACGCACGCTGCGAAGTGATAGGTGCGCGTGGGCCGTTTCAGCTGGAGGATGAGCGGGCGTTGTTCACCAGCCGGGGTATCGACGTGCTGGTCAGCAAGAACAGCGGCAGCCTGGCCACGGAGCCCAAGCTGGAGGTAGCGCGGGCGCTGGGTGTGCCGGTGTTGATCCTGAAGCGGCCAGTGCTGGCCGAGGTGGAGCGGGTGTTTTATAGCGGGGCGGAGCTGGCGGCGGCGTTGGGGGTGGAGTGACTGGGGGCCACTTGGCGCTTCTCTAGATGACGTGGGGATTGCTGGGGCTGCGGGGCAGCCCATCGCGAGCTGCGCTCGCTCCTACAAGGGTGGGCGATGTTTCTGACGGTTTGGACGTGGCCGGATTGGCAGTGCTGCCGTAAACTCGGGCACCCCCTCTGGAAGGCGCTACCCATATGGAAATGCAATGGTGGATCTGGCTGGTGTTCGGCATCGCGCTGATATTGCTCGAGCTGGTCCTGCCAACGTTCTTCATCCTCTGGTTCGGCATCGGCGCCGTGCTGGTATCGCTGATCGCACTGGCATTCCCCGACCTTCAACTGGACATGCAGGGGCTGCTGTGGGTCGTGCTGTCCTCTGCCACTACTGCACTGTGGTTCAAGGTGTTCCGGCGCAAGCAACCGGACGTGCGCTGGACAGCCGCCAGCGTTATCGGTGAGGTCGGGCTGCTCACAGCCGCCGTGTCCGAGTTCCACAAGGGCCGGGTGCGCTTCCAGAAGCCCATCCTGGGCAACGAGGAATGGGTCTGCATCGCCGACAGCGACATCCCCGCCGGCGAACGGGTACGCCTTACCGCCATCGAGGGCAACATCGCCCGGGTCATCCGGGCCTGAATCCGTAAAAAAAGGAATTTGTCACCATGACCAGTCTCATCGTCGTCGGCGCCATCGCCCTGTTCGTACTCATCACCGTGTTCAAGGGGGTGCGTATCGTGCCTCAGGGCGAAGAATGGGTGGTCGAGCGGCTGGGCCGCTACCACACCACCCTCAAGCCCGGCCTGAATGTGGTTATCCCGTACATGGACGTGGTTGCCTACCGCCTGCCCACCAAGGACATCATCCTCGATGTGCAAGAGCAGGAAATCATCACCCGCGACAACGCCGTGATCGTCGCCAACGCACTGTGCTTCGCCAAGGTCGTCGACCCGCAAAAGGCGTCCTATGGGGTGCAGAACTACGCGTTTGCCGTCACCAGCCTGACCATGACTTCGCTGCGGGCCATCGTCGGCGCCATGGACCTGGACGAAGCGCTGTCCAGCCGTGAGCAGATCAAGGCGCGCCTACGCGAAGCCATGTCGGAGCAAACCGAAGACTGGGGCGTGACCGTTCGTTCGGTAGAAATCCAGGACATCAAACCTTCCGAGAACATGCAGCTGGCCATGGAGCGCCAGGCGGCTGCCGAGCGTGAGCGCAAGGCCGACGTCACCCGCGCCGAAGGCGCCAAGCAGGCGGCGATTCTGGAAGCAGAAGCACGCCTGCAGGCCGCCAGGCTGGACGCCGAGGCGCAAATCAGCCTGGCCGACGCTTCTGCCCGGTCCATCTCGATGGTGAAGGACGCGGTGGGCAACGAGACCGTACCGGCCATGTACCTGCTGGGCGAGCGCTACATCGGTGCCATGGAAAATCTGGCCAGCAGCAACAATGCCAAGGTGGTGGTGCTGCCAGCAGACCTGCAGGAAACCGTGCGCGGGCTGATGGGCCGCAACAAGGTGTGAGGCGACAGGGGGCGCCAAGCCCCTGCGTCACGTCACCGCACCCCGGCATTTTTGCCTATACTCGCGCTTACAATAGCCACCACGATTCCTGACCGGATCTCTCCATGCCCCCACGTCGGCACATTGCCTGGATAGCCTGCCTTGCAGTGCTGTTCAACCTGCTGGCCATGCCGCTGTCTTCTGCTGCGCCCAAGGGCCCGGCAGAGCAGCTGCTGTGGGGGGCATTCTGTTCCAGCATGGCCAACAAGGCCAACGTCGATGTCCAGGCCCTGGCCAAGATCGACCTTGGCCCGCAAAGCGACGACAGTGCCAGCCTGATGAACTGCTGGTGCTGCTCGGGTGCAGCCCCCTTGCTTGCCCTGCCCACCCCGCCCTTGCAACTGCACAGCCCGCCAGTACGCTTGGCCGGAACGCTGTCACCCCCTGCCCAATACACACCCACGCCACGCCAGCTCTGGCCTGCGCTAAACCCACGTGCCTCTCCGCTGGCCTGATTGCTTCACGCGTTGCGCCTGAACATCATCATCTCGGAGATTCACCATGCTCAAGCACGCCCTTGTCGCGGCCGCCCTGCTGCTGCCCGCCGCCTTCGCCAATGCTCACGAATACAGCGTAGGCGACCTGCACATCGCCCACCCCTGGTCGCTGCAGCTTCCCCCCAATGCGCCCAATGTCGCCGCGTATTTCGTGGTGCACAACAATGGCAAGGCTGACGACCGCCTGCTAAGCGCCGACAGCCCCATCAGCGATGACACGCAACTGCACGAGCACGCCATGGGCGCCAGCGGTGCCATGAAGATGCAACAGGTGCCCAGCGTGGTGGTGCCTGCAGGGCAAGACCTGGTGTTCGCGCCCAGTGCCTACCACGTGATGCTGATGAACCCCAAGGACCGCAGCCTGCTTACCGACGGAAAACGCTTCCCGCTGACCCTGCACTTCGAAAAGGCCGGTGACGTCACCGTGGATGTGGCCGTGCAGCAGCAAGCCCCTGCGGGCCAGCCTGAAGCCCACAAGCACTGATACCTGCTGACAGGCACTGGCCATGAGCCTGCCGCGCAACAGCCCACGCCGTACCACCCGCCCTGATAGCAGGCGCGTCGGTGGCGGATGGCTGAGCCTGTTCGCCATGTGGATGATCTTCATCGGCCCGCTGATATCGCAGTCGATGCCGATGGACCACTCGGCGGGCATGCCCATGAGCATGAACATGCCCATGGACATGCCGATGCCGGCTGCCCACGATCATGGTGACGGCCACCACGGCCAGGGCAGTGACGGCCAGCTGCATGTGATGTGGGAGAAGTGCGGCTATTGCAGCCTGCTCTTCAATTGCCCTGCACTGCCACAAACCCTCAGCCCGCTCAGTGTTGCGGGCATTACGCCCACCTCCCCCCCCCCGACGACCACGCACCAGGGCCATGCCCGGCAGGCTGTATTCCCCGGTGCGCGCAGCCGCGCCCCGCCATTCCCGATCAGCGTCTGACCCCCTTCGCGTACGAGGCCACGAGGCTTCGCGCCCCCTTATGACTGATCGACTGGAATCATTATGTACGGCTGCACCCCTGTTTTTGCCCTGTCCCTGCGTGGCACCATCGCCGTGCTCTGCGGCTCGCTGCTGGCCCCCGTGGCCCTGGCCGCCGACCCCGCACATGCAGGCCACCCCATCGATGCCCCCGAGCTCAGCCCCACGGTGATCACCGCCGTGGCCCCCAGTTCGCCCCTGACCGTGGTCACCAACCCCAAGGACCCGCGCCAGCCCGTGCCCGCCAGTGACGGCGCCGACTACCTCAAGACCATCCCGGGCTTCTCGGCCATACGCGCCGGCGGCACCAATGGCGACCCGGTATTGCGCGGCATGTTCGGCTCACGCCTGAACATCCTCACCAATGGCGGCCTGATGCTGGGCGCCTGCCCCAGCCGCATGGACGCCCCTACGTCGTATATCTCGCCGGAAACCTATGACCGCCTGACCGTGATTAAAGGCCCACAAAGCGTGATCTGGGGCCCGGGCGGCTCGGCAGGCACCATTTTGTTCGAACGCGAGCCGGAAAAGTTCGGCACCCTGGGCAGCCGCGTCAATGCCAGCTTGCTGACCGGCTCCAATGGCCGTTTCGACAAGGTGGTGGACGCCGCTGCCGGCAACAGCCAGGCCTATGCCCGCTTTGTGGGCAACCAGTCGCGCTCCGGTGACTACAAGGACGGCAACGGCCACCACGTGCCGTCGCGCTGGGATAAATGGAACGGCGACGTCGCCCTGGGCTGGACGCCCGACGCCGACACCCTGCTGGAACTCACCGCTGGCAAAGGTGATGGCGAGGCCCGCTATGCCGGCCGTGGCATGGACGGCTCGCAGTTCAAGCGCGAAAGCCTGGGCCTGCGTTTCGAAAAGTCCAACCTGGGTGAGGTGCTCGACAAGGTCGAAGCCCAGGTCTACTACAACTACGCCGACCACGTGATGGATAACTACAGCCTGCGCACGCCGTCAGGCAAAGGCATGATGGGCATGCCCATGGTCAGCAACGTTGACCGCCGCACCCTTGGCGCGCGCATCAAGGCCACCTGGCGCTGGGCCGACGTGCAATTGATCAGCGGCATCGACGCGCAGACCAACGAACATCGCAAGCGTGGCGGCATGGGCGTGGATGCACACCGTGGCCAGCCCTGGACCAAGGATGCCGACTTCCACAACTATGGGGCCTTCGGCGAGCTGACCTGGTACGTCAGCGGTGAAGACCGCCTGATCACCGGTGCCCGACTGGACCGGGCCTCGGCTCGCGACTTCCGCAAGGGCAGTGCCACTGAAAACGACACCCGTGCCGACACCCTGCCCAGCGGTTTCGTCCGCTATGAGCACGACCTGGCATCGCTACCGGCAACTGCCTACATCGGTCTGGGCCATGCCCAGCGGTTCCCTGACTATTGGGAGCTGTTCTCGCCAAAGAGGGCACCGGCCGGCGCTGTCAATGCCTTCGACGGTATCAAGCCTGAGAAGACCACCCAACTCGACTTCGGTATCCAGTACCGTGGCGAGCGCCTGCAAGCCTGGGCCTCAGGCTACGTGGGGCAGGTGCGCGACTACATTCTGTTCGACTACCGCACTGGCATGATGGGCATGGCCACCTCCCAGGCGCAGAACATCGACGCCCGCATCATGGGCGGCGAACTGGGTGCTGCGTACCAGCTGACCGATACTTGGAAGGCCGACGCCACGCTGGCCTATGCCTGGGGCAAGAACAGCAGCGATGGCAAGGCGCTGCCGCAGATGCCACCGCTGGAAAGCCGCCTGGGCCTCACCTATACCCGCGACGCCTGGAGCGCCGGTGCCCTCTGGCGCCTGGTGGACGAGCAAAACCGCATCGCCCGCAACCAAGGCAACGTGGTGGGCAAGGACTATGGCACCAGCGCAGGTTTTGGCGTGTTCTCGCTGAACGGTGCCTACAAGGTGAGCAAGAACCTCAAGCTGAGCGCCGGGGTGGACAACCTGTTCAACAAAGCCTACGCCGAGCACCTGAACCTGGCCGGCAACGCCGGTTTCGGCTACCCGGCCAGCGACCCGCAGCCGGTCAATGAACCCGGCAGAACGCTCTGGACCAAGGTCGACTTCAGCTTCTGATAACAATAAAGGGCGCGGCAATGCTGCGCCCAACGGCTGTTCATACGGGAGGTTCCCATGAGAGGAACACGCGTTTCATTCTACAACCTGGCCTGGCGTTGGCATTTCTATGCGGGGCTGTTCGTGGCCCCGTTCATGATCCTGCTGGCGATCACCGGGATCATCTACCTGTTCAAGCCGCAACTGGACCCATTGCTGTACCGCGACCTGATGGTGGTCGAAGCCGGTCATCACCGCCAAGGTGCGGACGTGATGCTGGCTGAGGTTCGCAAGGCCCACCCCAAGGGGCATGTCGGCCAATACCTGCCGCCACCCACCCCCACACGCAGCGCACAATTTGTTGTGCATGAAGACGGGCGCGAGCTGAACGTCTTCGTCAACCCGTACAGCGGCAAGGTGCTGGGCGAGCAGGATGCCAAGTGCAACCTGCAGGCCATTGCCCGCGCCCTGCATGGCGAGCTGATGGTAGGCACCGTGGGTGACCGGCTGGTGGAGCTCGCAGCAGGCTGGGGCATCGTGCTGGTGGTGTCGGGCCTTTACTTGTGGTGGCCACGCGGGCGAAAGGGCGGTGGCGTGCTGTGGCCACGGTTGGCGGCCCGTGGGCGGTTGCTGTGGCGCGACCTGCATGCGGTCATCGGCTTCTGGGGCTCGGCCCTGTTATTGCTGATGCTGCTCAGTGGCATGACCTGGACCGGGCTGTGGGGCAAGCAGTACGCCGAACTGTGGAACCGTTTTCCGGCTGCCATGTGGAACGACGTACCCAAATCGGACCAGCAGGCGGGTGCGCTGAACAGCGCCCACCGCCAGACCGTGCCATGGGCCATGGAGAACACGCCGATGCCGCAGTCCGGTGCCCACGCCGAGCACGCAGGCCACCACGGTATGTCGGACATGCCCGCTGCACCCCAGGTCAGCGTGCAGCAGGTGGAGGATATCGCCACTTCGCGCCAGGTCGAGCCGGGCTACAGCATCACCCTGCCCACCACCGCCGAGGGCGTGTTCACCGTGGCCGTGTTCGCCGACGACCCACGCAACGACGCCACCTTGCATGTGGACCAGTACACCGGCAACGTGCTGGCCGACGTGCGCTGGCAGGACTACAGCCCTGTGGCACGGGCCACCGAGCTGGGCGTGATGCTGCATGAAGGCCGAATGTTTGGTGCTGTCAACCAGGTCATCATTCTGCTGATATGCCTGATGATTCTGCTGGGCTCGGTGAGCGGGTTGGTGATGTGGTGGCAACGCCGCCCTACTGGCGGCCTGGGCGTCCCCCCCTTGCGCCATGACCTGCCACGCTGGAAGGCGGCGGTGGCGGTGATGTTGGTGCTCGGCGTGTTGTTTCCGTTGGTGGGGATATCGATGATTGCCTTGTGGGTGGTCGATAGCCTGGTGATGAAGCGCAAGGTCATGGCCAGTGTGTGATTTGTCTGGTTGGCCGTAACAGGGTCTGCGCCTGTGAAACCGAGCGCCGCGCAGGCGGCGCTCGATCTCGCAAGCGCTGCCCTCGCTACGCCGAACACTTTTCAGCACAATTCTGCGCCTCCCTGCTACCCAAAAGTCGAGTCGATCTGTCGCGCCCCGAAATGGGACGAGCGTGTTAGCCTAGCCGGCTAGCTCAGACAAGAAGACAGACCTTTACAAGGGAATGCAGCCTATGACGCAAACCGTACCCAACCCACCTGAAGAACAGCACCTGCAGCGCAACCTCACCAACCGCCACATCCAGCTGATCGCCATCGGTGGCGCCATCGGCACCGGCCTGTTCATGGGCTCGGGCAAGACCATCAGCCTGGCCGGCCCGTCGATCATCTTCGTCTACATGATCATCGGCTTCATGCTGTTCTTCGTCATGCGTGCCATGGGCGAGTTGCTGCTGTCGAACCTGAACTACAAATCGTTCATCGACTTTTCCGCCGACCTGCTCGGCCCTTGGGCCGGCTACTTCACCGGCTGGACGTACTGGTTCTGCTGGGTGGTCACCGGCATCGCCGATGTGGTCGCCATCGCTGCCTACACGCAATTCTGGTTCCCGGAGCTTCCCCAGTGGATACCGGCACTGACCTGCGTGGCGGTGCTGCTGTCGCTGAACCTGGTCACGGTCAAGCTGTTCGGCGAGATGGAGTTCTGGTTCGCGCTGATCAAGATCATCGCCATCCTCGGCCTGGTCGCCACGGGCCTGTACATGGTGGTCACCGGTTTCACCTCGCCAAGCGGGCGTACTGCGCAACTGGCCAACCTGTGGAACGACGCCGGGATGTTCCCGCATGGGGTCATGGGCTTCTTCGCCGGCTTCCAGATCGCCGTGTTCGCCTTCGTCGGCATTGAGCTGGTGGGCACCACCGCCGCCGAAGCCAAGAACCCCGAGCGCACCCTGCCCCGGGCGATCAATTCCATCCCGATCCGCATCATCGTGTTCTACGTGCTTGCGCTGATCGCGATCATGGCCGTTACCCCATGGCGCGACGTGGTGCCAGGCAAGAGCCCGTTCGTTGAGCTATTCGTGCTGGCCGGCCTGCCGGCAGCAGCCAGCATCATCAATTTCGTGGTGCTGACCTCGGCAGCCTCGTCGGCGAACAGCGGCGTGTTCTCCACCAGCCGCATGCTGTTTGGCCTGGCCCAGGAAGGCGACGCCCCCAAAGCGTTCGAGAAGTTGTCGCGCCGCGCCGTGCCGGCCAACGGCCTGTACTTCTCGTGCCTCTGCCTGCTGCTGGGTGCGGTGCTGATCTACTTGGTGCCAAACGTGATCGAGGCGTTCACCCTGGTGACCACGGTGTCGGCGGTGCTGTTCATGTTCGTCTGGACGCTGATCCTGCTGTCGTACCTGAGCTACCGCAAGCACCGTGCGCCGCTGCACCAGGCCTCGAAGTACAAGATGCCGGGCGGGCGCTTCATGTGCTACGTGTGCCTGGCGTTCTTCGCTTTCATTCTGGTACTGCTCAGCCTGGAAGCCGACACCCGCTCGGCGCTGGTGGTCACGCCAATCTGGTTCGTGCTGCTGGCAGTGACTTACCAGGGCGTACGCCGCAGGCGCCATCCGCGCACGGCAGTCCGTAACGGCTAACAGCCCAAGGGGCCGCAAAGCGGCCCTCACCCAGCGAGCAGTCTTATTACCCATTAAACTGCGCACTTATTTCAGCTCGCTGTTGCTGTAGATCTTGATCTTGATCTTGATCTTGATCTTGATCTTGATCTTGATCCCCCGGTGTCAGGGTAGTTGTCGTGTCCCCCGCTTTTTGAAAAGCATTCCGGGGGCGGCAAGAGTATGGTCATGCCTTTCTATTCCGAAGAACGTAAAGCCGCACTGCTGAAAATGATGCTCCCACCACTGAGTCTATCGGCGAAGGAGGTGGCTCGGCGCGAAGGCTGCAGTGACATGGCTCTCCATCATTGGCGCAAGCAGGCTGCGGCCAGAGGAACGCAATTGTCCGATACCAAGCAACCCGCTGAGAGTTGGTCAGCCGAAGCCAAGATGGCGGTCATCATGGAAACTGCAGCGCTATCGGAGCTGGAAATCGGCGAATATTGCCGGCGCAAAGGCAATTTTCCAGAGCAGATAACCGACTGGCGTAATGCATTTATCGCCAGCAGCACGAAGCAGTCGACCGCTAAAAATGTGAGTGCGGGTCAGTCTCGAGACGACAGAAATCGTATCCGTGAGCTGGAGCGGGAACTGCGTCGCAAGGATGCGGCGTTGGCTGAAGCCGCGGCCTTGCTGGTGCTGCGAAAAAAGCTCAATGCCTACTGGGGCAGCGACGACGAGGGCAACTGACCTCGTTGCCAGAACGGCATTTAATCGTTGGTTGGCTTAATGAGGCTATTGCGGCGGGGGGGGGGCGGGGGCCCCCCCGGGGGGGGGGGGGGGGGGGGGGGGGGGGGGGGGGGGGCGGGGGGGGGGGGG